>NZ_NWVE01000019.1:0-37741 GCF_002885915.1 Sinorhizobium sp. M4_45 | reverse complement strand
CCCGACCTGAGCGCAGCGTCTTACCACTGCTGTCCTGCACGACCAGATGGCTGTAGGATTTGTGGTAGTCGACGCCGATATGGTAATTATAAGAGGCAGTCATGCTTCCAACTCCCTTATTGAGATCTGCGAAACCCCAATAAGATAAGCCGAAAGGCTGGAAGTGTGACTGTCCCTCGATCATCGATTGCATCTCAGTGATCCGTTCTCTCAACGGGCGCGGCCTCTTTCATGCCACCTCCTTTTCTGCGAGCGTCGATTGCGGCCGGCCGGTCGCCCTCGCGCACCTGCCCTTCATGCCGGGTTGACCGATTTCAGCCGCAACGCATTGCCGAGGACGAAAACGCTCGACATCGCCATGGCCGCTGCCGCGAAAATCGGCGAAAGCAGGATGCCATTCACCGGGTAAAGCACGCCGGCTGCGACCGGTATGAGACTGACGTTATAGGCGAATGCCCAGAACAGATTCTGCTTGATGTTCAGGATCGTCGCCTTGCTGAGCGCGATCGCCTTCGCAACGCCGTTCAAGTCGCCGGACATCAGCACGACGTCGGCGCTTTCTATCGCGATGTCGGTTCCCGTCCCGACGGCGATGCCGACATCCGCTTCGGCGAGAGCCGGCGCATCATTGATGCCGTCGCCGATGAACGCCACCGACCGGCCGTCCTGTCGAAGCTTCGTGATCGCCTCGACCTTGCCTTCCGGCAAGACCTCGGCGACGACTTCGTCAATGCCGAGCTTTCTGGCGATCGCCTCGGCAGTGCGGCGGTTGTCCCCGGTGATCATCGCCACTTTGAGGCCGAGCTCATGCAGGGACTTGATCGCCTGAGGCGTCGTTTCCTTGACCGGATCCGACACTGCGATGATCGCCGCCAGCCGCCCGTCGATGGCCGCATAGAGCGGCGACTTGCCACTTGCGCCGAGCCGCTCGGCCTCCGTCCAGAAACCGGAAACGTCGATCCCGTTCGTGGCGAGCGCGCGGTCCGCGCCGACCAGCACCTGCCGCCCGGACACCGATCCGCTTACGCCAAAACCGGGGGTCGCTTCGAAGCCGGCGACCGCGGCCGTCGCGATCCCCTGGGACTTTGCCGCCGACACGATGGCCTCCGCGATCGGGTGCTCGGAAAGCGCTTCGAGACTCGCGACGAGGAAGAGCACTTCGTCGGCCTCGAAGCCCTCTGCAGCGACGAGGTCGGTCAGTTCCGGGCGGCCCTTCGTCAAAGTTCCGGTCTTGTCGAGCGCGACCACATCGGCGTCGCGCAGGCTCTGGAGAGCCTCTCCCTTGCGGAACAGGATGCCGAGTTCGGCGGCGCGGCCGGTACCGACCATGATCGAGGTCGGGGTCGCCAGGCCCATCGCACAGGGGCAGGCGATGATCAGGACCGCGACAGCATTCACGAGGGCGAATGAGAGCGCAGGCGAGGGGCCGAAGGCGTACCAGGCGGCAAAAGTCAGCACGGCTGCGAGAATCACGGCCGGAACGAACCATCCGGTAACCCTGTCGACCAGGGCCTGGATCGGCAGCTTCGAGCCTTGGGCGGCTTCGACCAGTTTGATGATCTGCGCAAGCAGCGTGTCATTGCCGACCTTGGTGGCCTTGAAGGTGATGGACCCGGTCTTGTTGATCGTGCCGCCGACCACCGCGCTGTCGGCCGTCTTCTGGATGGGAAGGGGTTCACCGGTGATCATCGACTCGTCGACATAGGAGCTGCCGTCGATGACCATGCCGTCCACGGGGATCTTCTCACCGGGCCTAATGCGGATGACGTCACCGGCCACGACCTCGCTGATTTGCGCCTCGACGAATTCGCCGCCGCGCAGCACGAAAGCCGTTTTCGGCTGCAGGCCGACGAGCCGCTTGATCGCCTGGCTCGTGCGACCCTTCGCCCGTGCTTCGAGATAGCGGCCGAGGAGGATCAGGGTGACGATCACGGCAGCGGCCTCGTAATAGACATTCGCCGTTCCCGAAGGCAGAACGCCGGGGCCGAAGGTCGCCACGACCGAATAGCCCCATGCGGCGGTGGTCCCGAGGACGACCAGCGAGTTCATGTCGGGCGTCCAGCGCAGCAGGTTCGGCACGCCCTTCCGGAAGAACCGCAGCCCCGGTCCGAAGAGGACGAACGTGGCGAGTGAAAACTGAAGGTACAGATTGTTTCGCATGCCGATCGTACCCATGATCAGCTCATGGACGCCTGGAATGAAATGTGACCCCATTTCGACCAGGAAAAGCGGAAGGGTCATCAGCGCCGCGATCGTCACGGCGTATCTGAGAGAGCGGAGCTCGGTGGCGCGGTGATCCTCTTGTTCTGCCGAAGCCTCGGCGGCCCTCGTCTTGCGAAGCTCGTATCCGGCACCGCGGACAGCAGCTTCGAGGGCGGACATGTCGACGGTTCCGGAAAGCAGGCGCACGGTCGCCTTCTCCGTCGCAAGATTAACTGCCGCATCCGCAACGCCTGGGACGGCCTTCAACGCCTTCTCCACGCGAGAAACACAGGAGGCGCAGGTCATGCCTTCGATCTGGAGTTCCTCGGCGGCGATCCTCGGCGCGTAGCCGGCTTTCTCGATCGCGCGGAGCACCGCAGGCGTGTCCGGCTCTCCATCGAACCGAACCGTTGCCCGTTCCGTCGCCAGGTTGACATTCGCAGAGGCCACGCCCGGCACCGCGGTGATCGCCTCTTCGACGCGTCGGACGCAGGAGGCACACGTCATGCCCTCAATGCCGAAGTCGGTGGGAATCGGAATCGGTGTGGATTTTTCAATCCTTTTCAGTGCAGTCATCGGAAGGTCCTTTCCAAACTGCACCCTTCATAATCCTTCCAATAATGGGAAGGTCAAGCACCTTTGCGTGTTTTCTTCCCTCCACGGCAAGCAGCAGCGGGAAGTGCGTAGGGTCTTCGGCTCGGAAGGACGCCGTATCAAATACTTGGAGCGGTTCGGTGAAACACCGAACCGCTCCAAGCTCCAGCCTTACGGGGCATTCAGATGCCTTGGCTGCAGCAGGCGTTGCCAATGGACGCCTTGTAACCGGCATCCTCAATAGCGGCGACAAAGGCAGCGGGACCAATGTCGGACTCGATCGATGCGATTTTCGCCCGGAGATTAACGGTGACCTTGGCGTTCGGATCGACTGATTTCACCGCCTTCTCGACGGTGCCGGCGCAGTGGCTGCAGGTCATATCGGATATGCTGATATCGTACATGGAACACCCTTGCTTCACGAAACCGCCACAGCATGCATATTCCAACGATGTCAGGGTCAAGGGAGCGCCCGGACTTTATTTTCGGGCACTGCGGCCCATTCACCGCCACTTCAGCGGTGTTGCCGCTTCCCGCCAGCCGTTGCCCTCCATGCAAGGATCGGCTGGCCGGCATTCATCTGCGACAGCGGCAAGCCAGCCGGGGTGCTGACATCGAACTTGCGCGCAGCCCTTATCATCCGGGCCGCCCCGAATGGCCGCTGGCTTCATTCGACGACGCAATCGTCAGCCTTCGCGGCGGCTGTCTGCTCGCCTGACTGCTGAGCTTCGGCATCCTGCTGCGACGTGGCGAGGTTCTCGTCTCCTCCGCCCTGTTGGTTAGCCAGAGGCATCGTCTGACCGTCCTTGCTCGCAGCATTGTTCCCGGTTTCCAGCGGGGCTTTGGTTCCGTCCTTTGCTATCCCCGGCTTTTCGGCATTGATGGAGGCGGTGGTGTCCGCCGAAGTACCATCTTTGCAGGCGGCCGTGGCTGTACCGGATGCGAGGCCCGCAATCGAAATTGCTGTAAGGATCGTAGCGAGTACCTTCATTGTAATCTCCTTTATCTCGGAAGCATGTGTGAAAACCAATCGGCAGGCCGATCGTTCCATCGCTTGCGCGGACCAGGGATTTTAAAGCTCAGGAAGCGTGATCTCACGTCGGACTTGCCGATCCGCGTCAGGTCGGCTACGCATGAATTCGATTATTGTAGGAAGATTGAAATATGGAAGAGCGACAGGCCCGATCGTCCTTCGCCGCCCTGTCGCAGGAGACGCGCCTGGGCATTGTGAGAACACTCGTCGTTGCGGGGCCGGGGGGCATGGCTGCGGGCGCGATAGCAGAAAAGATGGGCGTCTCGCCCTCGAACGTCTCCTTCCACCTGAAGGAACTGGAACGGACCGGATTGATCGCGCAGAGGCGCGAATCACGCTCGATCGTCTACAGCGCCAGCTACGAAACCCTTGCCGATCTTGTGAAGTTCCTGATGGAGGACTGTTGTGTCGGACACGCCAGCGTACGTGCATCCTTGAACGGGCCCAAACCGTGTAGCGTGGCATCCTCCGGGCCGACCGAAGGCGGGAACGGCTGATATGAAGTTCGGGATCCCCGCGGGCATCGTCGCCGCACTCGGCCTCACCCAGATCATCGGCTATGGCACGCTCTATTACAGCTTCAGCATTCTAGCGCCCGGAATGGCACGCGACCTCGGCCTGACCGTCGAGCAAGTGTTCGGCGTGTTTTCCGCTTCGCTGCTGGTGGGCGGCCTTTCGGCTCCTCTCGTTGGGGGATGGATGGATCGGTTCGGCGCCGCGACGATTATGACTTCCGGCTCGGCCGTCTCCGCCCTGGCTCTTTTGCTGTGCGCCTGGTCGCCCTCGACGGCCGTGTTCGCCATTGCCATAGTCCTCCTGGAAGTGGCCTCCGGCATGGTGCAATATCAGGCGGCCTTTGCGGCACTTGTGGAAATTCGTCCCAAGGCGGCTTCACGCAGCATCACCTATCTGACGTTGATCGGAGGCTTCGCTTCGACGATCTTCTGGCCGATTGCCGCAACCCTTGGAGAGTTTCTCTCGTGGCGCGAAATCTACATCGCTTATGCGGCGTTGAACCTGCTCGTCTGCCTCCCGCTGCATCGCTGGATCATGCGAAGCCGGACGTCTGCAGCGATCGAATCCGCCGGCCTGGACCGGGAAGCGATTGCCGGCGCGCTTCCGGCACAGGCCAGACGTCGTGGCATGCTTCTCGTATCGTTAGCCTTTGCCCTACAGGGATTCACACTTTCCGCGATACTGACGCATATGGTTCCGATGCTGGGAACGATCGGCTTCGGGGCGGCAGCCGTGATGATCGGCTCGCTCTTCGGACCGTCACAGGTTCTGAGCAGGCTCATCAACATGACATTCGGCGCAAACTTGCTGCCGCCCATGCTCGCGACCCTGTCCGCCACGCTCATCGTAGCGGGTGTCGTCATCCTCGGTCTTTCCGGAACCTGGCTGCCCGGGGCTGTGGTCTTCGCGATCTGTCTCGGTCTCGGATCGGGCATCAACAGCATCGCGCAGGGATCGCTTCCGCTCTGGCTGTTCGGATCGGCCGGTTACGGTGCGATAACCGGAAGAATGGCCGCCGCACGGCTGGCGGCGGGCGCGATGGCACCCTTTGTCTTCTCCGTCCTGATGGAACGTTTCGGCACTGATGTCGCCTTGTTGGCCAATGCCGGCCTCGGCGCGGTCGGCATGGGCGCCTTCGTGGCGGTGGCTTCGGCCGCCAAGCGTCGGCCGGATGCTCTCACTCTTTGACGCTGCGTTGCCTCAGCCGGGTTCGGAGTCGACTGAGGTTCAGTCGGTGAACTCGGCGATCACCCCCGGCTTGACCATCGCCGCCAGTTCCTCGGCGTCCCAGTTCGTCAGACGAACGCACCCGTGTGACTGAGCTTTATCGATCAAGGACGGTTCGGGCGTGCCGTGGATGCCATAGGTGGGCTCCGTCAGATCGATCCAGACGGTTCCCACCGGATTGTTGGGGCCTTTGGGAAGGGTCAGGGGCTTGTTGTTGTCGCCCTGCTTGAAGTTGACATCGGGGTCGTATTCGTAAGGGGGCATTCGCGCGACCCCCTTGACCTTGTGGATGCCCGTGGGGGAGGGGGTCCCTTCGCTGCCGATGGAGGCAGGATAGGCAGCGAGTGGCGAACCATCTTCGGCGAATGCCAGAACTTGCCCCGTACGTTTGCGCACTTCTATCCTTTTGACCGCGCCTTCCTTCGCGGCGCCGGGCTTTGCAACCCAGACCGTTTCCCCGACGGTAAACGACGCACCTGGATTCAGCGCCTTCAGAAGGTCGACGTCCATGTGAAACCGTTCGGACAACCTCTCCTCGACGCTCGTATAGCCGAGGTGATCCATCTTGGCCTGCTTGGAATAGTCGTCGGGAATCTCATCGACGAGATCCTTGGCATCCTCTTTCGTGATGACATAGGACTGGATGACAGGCTGATCCTGCGAAAGCCGGCTGACGACTTCGGGGTCCAGCCTTCCATCGACGGGAAGACGTTGCATGGCCTCGAATCCCGCAATGGCCTTGGTTACATTCTCGCCGTAGTAGCCGTCGATTACCCCGGGAGAGGCCCCCGCGCGATCCAAGAGGATCTGGAGATGGACGATGGCGGGATCCGGGTGAGGCGGCTCTTTCGGCGGCCTTTCCGGCGCGATCCCGGCAATCGGCGCGTTGTTGACGGCTTCCGGCTGAAGGTCTTCAGCGCTGGCGGTGAAATGGAGGCCCAATGACAGGGCGGTTGCGACAAGGATGATGTTCTTCATGAACATCAAATGGCCAGCCGGCCCGACTTGTTCCGCCCGCTGATTTCCTTGCCCTCGGCAGTGGATGCGGCGTGCGTCTCGCACGCCGCACGGGCGCAAGGCCGTCAGAGCGCCGCTTTGATCTTCTCGGCGGCTTCAGCCGAGACCCACTTCGACCACATGTCTTCGTTCTCTTCGAGGAAGCGCTTAGCACCTTCTTCACCGCTGGCCTGATTGTCGGTCATCCAGGCCATGAGCTGGCTGACGGTATCGTTGCTCCAGGAGCGCTTGGTCAGATAGTCCATGACCTCGGGACCGACCCGCTCGGAGAAGGGCTTGGCAACCAGCGTCACGATCGTGTCGACCGGCCATGCATTCGGCTTGGGGTCGGGGCAATCCGCTACGGTGTTGCAGCGCTTCCATTCGGCCGCGTCATGGGGCACGCCGGGGTCCAGCTTGACCATCTTGTATTTGCCGAGCAGGGCGGTAGGAGACCAGTAATAGGTAAGAAGACCCTCCTTGCGTTCATAGGCCTTGGCGATGGCACCGTCCAGGCCGGCAGCAGAGCCGGTGTCGACCAGGGTGAAGCCCGCCTTCTCGCCGTCGAACGCGCTGAAAAGCTGCGTCGTCACCACCGTACCGCCCCAGCCTTGCGGTCCGTTCAGGATCGCGCCCTTGCTGGGGTCCTCGGGGGCCGGAAAGAGCTCGGGGTGCTTCAGCGCGTCGCCTATCGTCTTGATGTCGGGGTGTGCGTCGGCGAGGTACTGGGGGATCCACCATCCCTGGACGCCGCCGTCCGGCAGCGGTGAGCCGACTGTGATGATACGACCGTCGTCCTGGCCCTTCTTGACGACATCGGGCAGGAGGTCGATCCACGCCTCCGGCGCGATATCGGGCTGGCCCTTTTCGGCCATGGAGGTGATCGTCGGCACGGTGTCGCCGATCGTGATCTCGGCACTGCAGCCGTAGCCTTCATTGAGAATGAACTTGTCCAGGTTGGAGAGGACCTCGGCACTCTGCCAGTTCATACTGGCAATGGTGACGCTCCCGCACTCGGCGGCATTCGACGCCGATGCTCCTGCGATGAGGCCAAGCATCAGACATGTCGACGCAAGCAGCTTTTTCATTACACTGTTCCCTCTTCTTTTTGCGGCGTCTTATCGGAAGAGCAGGGTGCCGCGTCTACCCGCTCCTGCCTCGCTCGTTCTTTATCGCCCTCTGTCGCTATCCGGAGTAGCCGTGCCGGGAGAAGAAGCGGTCAAGCTCTCTCTGCTTCGGAGCTTGTCCGGTGAAGATCTCCACATATTCCGGAATGCGCTTCATCCGCACGGATACGTCTTCCTTCGTCTGCATCGAGATGTAGCCGATCTGCACGAGATAAATCGTGCGCGCACGCACATCGGCCCGCGCCTCGCCATGCCCGAACCGCAGGAACATGCGCGTGAGCGCGTCGAGTCGCTGCTGATCGGCGCTTTGGACTTCTGCAAGAATTTCAGGCGACTGCAGGGCCCAGCTTCGCACCGCGAACTCGAACTGAGAATCGAAGAGACCGCCATCAAGCCAGCAGTCGAAAACGTTGAGCATCGCTTCGGCAATCGTCTCGGCATAGGCCTCGGACTGTCTTACCAGATTGCCCGTGTTCTTTTCGCGCCAGCGCGAGACGAGCCTGTCGAGCAGTTCCTCGCGGTCCTTGAAAAACCAGTAAAAGCTCGTCCGCGACAGATTGAGCTTCTTCGCAAGCGGCTGGATCTTCACCGCATCAATGCCGGCATCGAGCAGGGATTCGTAGGCTGCTCCAAGCCAGACATCCGGGGAACCGCGCCAGCCGCTGTCGCTCGTGATGTGCTCCATCGTCGCTATTTAGCAGATCGACGGGTACCCCCGCAAGAAAAATGTACATCAGTGTCTCCGACCCTGACTTCAATGCCTGATTTGTTGACACATGTGTACATTTTCACTTACGCTGCCGCCACGTCCAAGCCGGAGCCCCGCAAATGCCGAACGATCCCCTCCTTCAACCGTACCAGCTGAAGCACCTGACGCTGCGCAATCGCATCATCGTAACGGCGCACGAGCCGGCCTATCCGGAGGACGGCATGCCGAAGGAGCGCTATCGCGCCTATACGGTGGAGCGCGCGCGGGGCGGCGTGGCGATGACGATGACCGCCGGTTCGGCGGCCGTCTCGAAGGACAGCCCGCCGGTCTTCAACAATCTGCTTGCCTACAAGGACGAGATCGTGCCGTGGATCAGGGAGATGACCGACGCCGTGCACGAGGAGGGGGCGGCGATCATGATCCAGCTCACTCATCTCGGCCGGCGCACGCGGTGGGACAAGGGAGACTGGCTCCCGGTCGTCGCTCCCTCGCATCATCGCGAAGCGGCGCATCGCGCCTTTCCCAAGAAGATCGAAGACTGGGACATCGACAGGATAATCAAGGATTTTGCCGATGCGGCCGAGCGCATGAAGGCCGGCGGTATGGACGGCGTCGAACTCGAGGCCTACGGTCACCTCATCGACCAGTTCGCCTCGCCATTGACGAACGAACTCGATGGTCCTTACGGCGGCTCGCTCGACAACCGCATGCGCTTCTGTTTCGACGTTCTGAAGTCGATCCGGGCACGTGTCGGAGACGAGTTCATCCTGGGCGTGCGATACACGGCCGATGAATGCCTTCCCGGGGGGACGGACAAGGCGGAAGGTCTTGAGATCTCGAAACGTCTCAAGGAAAGCGGACTTATCGACTACCTGAACATCATTCGCGGCCATATCGATACCGACCCCGGACTGACCGATGTGATCCCTATTCAGGGCATGGCCAACTCGCCGCATCTGGACTTCGCCGGCGAGATCCGCGCAGCGACGAATTTCCCGACCTTCCATGCGGCTAAAATCCCCGACGTCGCGACCGCGCGCCACGCGATTGCGTCCGGCAAGGTCGACATGGTCGGGATGACCCGCGCCCACATCACCGACCCGCACATCGTCCGCAAGATCATCGAGAAGCGGGAGGACGACATTCGCCCCTGCGTAGGCGCGAACTACTGTCTGGACCGCATCTACCAGGGGGGCGCCGCCTATTGCATCCACAATGCTGCGACCGGACGCGAGCTGACGATGCCGCACAGCATCGCTAAGGCACACTGTCGCAGGAAAGTGGTCGTCGTCGGGACAGGACCGGCCGGTCTCGAAGCGGCACGCGTGGCGGGGGAGCGTGGCCACGAGGTGGTTGTGTTCGAGGCGGCAAGCGACCCCGGCGGCCAGGTCCGCCTGACTGCGCAGAGCCCGCGCCGGCGGGAAATGATCAGCATCATCGACTGGCGCATGAGCCAGTGCGAAAAGCTCGGCGTCACCTTCCATTTCAATACCTGGGCGGAAGCGGAGGCCATTCAGGCGGAAAATCCTGATGTCGTCATCATCGCCACCGGCGGGCTTCCGCATACGGAGGTGCTGTCGAGAGGCAACGAGCTGGTCGTGTCGGCGTGGGACATTATTTCCGGCGATGTGAAGCCGGGCACCAACGTCCTGATTTTCGATGACGCCGGCGACCACGCCGCTCTGCAGGCCGCCGAATTTCTCGCCAATGCCGGCGCAAGGGTCGAGATCATGACGCCCGACCGCTCCTTCGCGCCGGAGGTCATGGCGATGAACCTCGTGCCTTACATGCGTTCCCTGCAGAAGCTCGATGTGACCTTTACCGTCACCTACCGTCTGGAAGCGGTCGAAAAGAGCGGCAATCAACTGGTCGCCCATGTCGGCAGCGACTACGGGGGTATCTCCAAACAGCGGACCTTCGACCAGGTGGTCGTCAATCACGGAACCATCCCGCTCGACGATCTGTACTTCGAGCTGAAGCCCTCCTCCAGCAATCTGGGCGAGATCGCGCACGACCAGCTGATCGCCGGGGAACCGCAATCGGTCGTCCGCAACGCGGAGGGCAAGTTCCAGCTCTTCCGGATCGGCGATGCGGTCGCGGCGCGCAACACCCACGCCGCGATCTACGACGCCCTCCGCCTTCTCAAGGATATCTGACGCCAGGCAGATCCGCCGCCGTGTTCCCCACCTTGAGGCGGGGGCTGGAATCTGTGCTCGTCACCCGGATCCGGCAGCGCCGCGTCTGCGGCGCGGGAAGCGTTCTTTCAGCCCGAGGACTTGGTCCGATTGCATTCCTGTGACGAGCACAGGAATGACGAAATCAACAAGCCGCCGCGGGTGGCCCGAATCTCAATAGGCGTCGAGCGGGAGACGCAAGTGCCCTTTCAACGCCGGAAATCAGTGAATGTTGAATTCGCCATCCACCTGCCGCCACTCGTTCGGGCCGATCAACCGTTTGTGGGTGAACCGCACGGAGTGGAGCGGCCCGTCCAGATTGGTCTGCCAGAAATCGAGGAACTTTCGCATCTGGGGAAATTCCGGTGCGACGTCGTAATCCTGCCAGACATAGGTCTGCAGGACGGATTCGTAATCAGGAATGCGGTAGAGGATATGCGCGGTCGTGAGACCGTAACCGTTGAGCTGGCGCTCGAGATCCGATGAAAATCGCATACTTCATCTCCGTTACATATCATTGGCCGGCTCCCGGCCGATCTTGCGAGGCCTTGGCATGACCTTAACGTCACAGCGAAATTCAGGTTCCTTTCCAGTCTGTTAGCAGCCGCGTCGAAGCGCTGCTGATTTTTTTGCAGGGACCTCTTGAAATCCATTTTTTGCCCAACCAGATCAACCCGCGCGAAGTGCTCGAACGAGGCTTCGCACCCGTCCGGATTGGTCATCCGGTCCGGGATGGGGAACAAGATCATCAATGTTTGTCCATGGAGGAAAACATGGCGTTTCGACCGCTTCATGATCGAATTCTCGTCCGCCGCGTCGAGTCCGAAGAGAAGACCAAAGGCGGCATCATTATCCCCGACACTGCCAAGGAAAAGCCCCAGGAAGGCGAAGTCATCGCTGTGGGTCCTGGCGCGCGCAGCGAACAGGGTCAGATCCAGCCGCTCGACGTCAAGGTGGGCGACCGCATCCTGTTCGGCAAGTGGTCCGGCACCGAGATCAAGATAGATGGCGAAGATCTGCTGATCATGAAGGAAAGCGATGTCATGGGAATCATCGAGGCCCAGGCCGCCGAGAAGATAGCCGCCTGAAAATGCGAAGATACAGTCAACAAGCTGCCTATTGAGGAGTGAAGAAATGGCTGCGAAGGAAGTCAAATTTCAGACCGACGCACGCGAGCGCATGCTGCGTGGTGTCGATGTGCTGGCCAATGCCGTAAAGGTAACCCTCGGCCCGAAGGGCCGTAACGTCGTCATCGACAAGTCGTTCGGTGCGCCGCGGATCACCAAGGACGGCGTCTCCGTCGCCAAGGAAATCGAACTCGAGGACAAGTTCGAGAATATGGGCGCGCAGATGCTGCGCGAAGTCGCATCCAAGACCAACGACCTTGCCGGGGACGGAACGACGACCGCGACCGTGCTCGCACAGGCAATCGTCCGGGAAGGTGCCAAGGCCGTCGCCTCCGGCATGAACCCGATGGACTTGAAGCGCGGCATCGATCTCGCAGTCGATGCGGTCGTGAAGGAATTGAAGAACAACGCCAGGAAGATCTCCAAGAATTCCGAGATCGCCCAGGTCGGCACCATTTCCGCCAACGGCGACACTGAGATCGGACGCTATCTCGCCGAGGCCATGGAAAAGGTCGGCAATGAAGGGGTGATCACGGTCGAGGAGGCCAAGACGGCCGAGACTGAACTCGAGGTCGTCGAGGGCATGCAGTTCGACCGCGGCTATCTCTCGCCCTATTTCATTACCAATCAGGACAAGATGCGCGTGGAACTGGAGGACCCCTATATCCTCATCCACGAAAAGAAGCTTTCCAACCTGCAGGCCATGCTGCCGGTGCTCGAAGCCGTCGTCCAGTCCGGCAAACCGCTCCTTATCATCGCCGAGGATGTGGAAGGCGAGGCGCTCGCCACCCTCGTGGTCAACAAGCTGCGCGGCGGCCTCAAGGTTGCGGCCGTCAAGGCGCCCGGCTTCGGCGACCGCCGCAAGGCCATGCTGGAAGACATCGCCATCCTGACCGGCGGCACCGTCGTCTCGGAAGACCTCGGCATCAAGCTTGAAAGCGTCACGCTAAACATGCTCGGCCGGGCCAAGAAAGTCTCGATCGAAAAGGAGAACACCACCATCGTCGACGGTGCGGGTTCGAAGACCGAGATCGAGGGCCGTACCACGCAGATCCGCGCCCAGATCGAGGAAACGACCTCCGACTACGATCGCGAGAAGCTGCAGGAGCGCCTTGCCAAGCTCGCCGGCGGCGTCGCGGTGATCCGCGTAGGCGGCTCTACCGAAGTCGAGGTGAAAGAAAAGAAGGACCGCGTCGACGACGCCTTGCATGCGACGCGGGCGGCAGTCGAGGAAGGGATCCTGCCCGGCGGTGGCGTCGCATTGCTGCGGGCGGTCAAGGCTCTCGACGGCCTTGAGACCGCCAACAACGATCAGCGCGTCGGGGTCGATCTCGTGCGCCGCGCTATCGAAGCCCCCGTTCGCCAGATTGCGGAAAACGCCGGAGCCGAGGGCTCTATCATCGTCGGCAAGCTGCGCGAGAAGGCGGAGTTCTCCTATGGCTGGAATGCCCAGACCAACGAATATGGCGATCTCTATGCCATGGGCGTCATCGACCCGGCCAAGGTCGTCCGCACCGCGCTTCAGGACGCAGCGTCGATCGCCGGTCTTCTCGTTACGACCGAAGCCATGATCGCAGAAAAGCCCAAGAAGGAAGCCGCACCGGCGCTTCCGGCGGGCGGCGGCATGGACTTCTAAGCGATCGGTCAGGCCCGCCCTTGCCCTCGGGGGCGGGCCTCCCTTCCGGGCGGAAGCATACTTTCCCTCATACCGCTCGAACGTATCGGAGGACTGCAATTTCTCCTCTTCTTCATCTCTCTGTGCTTGTCACGGAGATGAGGGCCGCGCCAACGCTGCGGCGCGGGAAGCGTTCTTTCGGCCCAGGGTCGCCCCGATCTAGTCCTGGTTCCGGAACGCCGCCTCTCCGGCGTCCGACACGTCGACCCACTTCTTGTCCGGCTCGGCGTCTTTGACGTAGCTGTCGTGCCAGTTCCACCATTTGTAGGTCGGGGTCTGCGGATAGCCCTCGGGCGAATCCTCCCAGACTTCCTGCCGGCCGAGCGGCGTGATGTCGAGGTAGTTCCACGTGCTGCCCATCTGCTCGTCGCCGCGATTATTGATGAAGTAGGTACGGAAAACGCGGTCGCCGTCGCGATAGAACACGTTCGTGCCGTGCCACTCGTCCACCCCGAAATCGGCGTCGAAGCTGTCTGTCACGGTAAACCACGGGATTTGCCACCCCATGCTCGCCTTCAGCCGGGCGATGTCCGCCTGGGGTGCCCGCGAGACGAAGACGAGGGTTGTGTCACGGGCGTTCAGGTGGGCGAGGTGCGCCACCTGATCGGCCACCATGGAGCAGCCTCTGCAGGCGTGGTCGGGCCAGCCGAAAACGCCCGGTTCGAAGAAGGCGCGGTAGACGATCAGCTGACGGCGACCGTCGAACAGGTCGACGAGGCTGACCTTCCCCGCAGGGCCTTCGAACGCATATTCCTTCTCTACAGCCATCCATGGCATCCGCCGGCGCTCGGCGGCCAGCGCGTCGCGCGCCCGGGTCAGTGCCTTTTCCTTGACGAGGAGCTGCTCGCGCGCAGCCTCCCAGGCCTGCGGCGGGACGACGGGTGGCGTGTGCATTGGTTTCGTCATGGCTCGGCACCTCCAGTTTGTGCGCTTTGGCAATCTGTACGCATTGGCGCCTCTCGGAGGCGCGATCCCGACCGCGCCATGGCCTGGCTGTCGGGCTTGAAGTAGTTTGGCACCGGGACGCCGGTGGTGGGAGTAACAAGTGTGGCGCCATTCTATTGGAGCTGCTGGCGGCCGCGTGGCATTCCGACATATCGCGTGAGATTCCCTGGACATGTCGATCGAGCGGGACTGACCTAGATTACGTTGGTGCATTGGAAGAACGTGGCCGCGAATGATCGTATTCCTGGATTTCGAAGCATCGTCTCTGAACAAGAAAAGCTTCCCCATAGAGGTCGCCTGGGTCTTCCAGGACGGCCGCTCGCGTTCCTATCTGATACGGCCGGCTCCGGAATGGATCGACTGGTCCGACGAAGCCGAGGAAGTCCATGGCATATCGAGGGAACTGCTTCGGGCGGAGGGGCTCCCCGTCGCGTTCATCGCCGAAGAAATGATCCGTGAGCTCGCCGGACACCAGCTCTATGCCAGCGCACCCTCCTGGGACGGCAAATGGCTGAGCGTGCTGTTGAGAGCCGCCGGGCTGCCAAGGCACGCTCTACGGCTGAAAAGGTCCGACGAGGCCTTCTTCGATGCGGCACGGCGCAAGATGGGCGAGAGGTTTTCGGATAAGGAGATATCGGACCTGGTCCTCGGCGTCATCGGCGCAACCGGGCCGTCGCCCGTCCATAGAGCGCTTCCCGATGCGCGCCTCGAGCTGGATCGATTGAGGCTGGTCGCCGAGGCGGCGGCGGAGCGTGCCGGATCGGTGTAGCTCGTGCTCGCGTCCTCCAGTTTACGGCGCAGCGGCGGCTTTACATTTCTTCACATTCGCCCAGAACGGTCGAAACGTTGTCGAGTTAGCTTTTCTCCATCGCAGCAGGTGCTGCGGAACAAAGGAGACTGGCAATGGACAACGAAGAAAAGGACCTGTCGGGCCTGGGCGCCGGCAAAGCCGTTTCGAAAGGATGGGGACGGCACGCGGCGATCGGCGGCCTCGCGGCCGTCGCGGCCGTCAGCGCGATGGGATTTGCAGCGGCGCGCAGCGACGATTTCGGCTTCGGCATGGGCCGTTTCGGCATGGGCGGCCATGTAATGCAGGCGCATATGGGAGGTGGCGGCTTTATGGAACACCGGATCGGCACCATGCTCGACGAGCTCGATGCGACACCCGAACAGGAAGACAGGCTTTGGGACATCATCGATAATGCCCGCGCCGAGATCAGGCCGACTTTCCGGGACTTCCGCGAGACGCGCGAGGAGGTTATCGAGCTCCTCGGCGCGCCGGGCATCGATCGGGCCGCCGCCGAGAAACTTCGCAGCGAACGCATTGCAGCCATTGACGAGGCCTCACGTAAGATGACGACCGCTCTACTCGACGCGGCCGAAGTGCTGACGCCGGAGCAGCGCGTCAAGCTCGTCAAGCATTTGAAAGAGCGCAGGGGCCACGGCAGGTGGTAAGTATGAGTCGGGCAGAAGATTGAGCGGAGCGCAGGGATGGCGGAACGGGTCTTGATTGTTGACGACGACACGCGCCTGTCCGCCATGCTCTCCGACTATCTCTCCGGAAACGGCTACACCGTCGATACCGCGGCGACCGCCACGGCGGGCATCGCCGAGCTCGGGCGCCGCAACCCTGACGTCGTCATCCTCGACGTCATGCTGCCGGATTTCGACGGCTTCGAGACCTGCCGACGCATACGCGCGGTATCGGACGTCCCCATCCTGATGCTCACGGCCAAAGGCGAGGAGACGGATCGCATCGTCGGGCTGGAGCTCGGGGCTGACGATTATCTTTCCAAGCCCTTCAATCCGCGCGAGCTTCTGGCACGGCTGAAGGCTATTCTGCGCCGCCGAAACGGCAGCGCCGTGGTTGCGCGGTCCCTTCGCTTCGGACGGCTGGAGATCGATCCCGGTTCTCGCTCCGTCAGGATCGACGACCGCGAGTGTACGCTGACGAGCTACCAGTTCGACCTGCTTGTAGCGCTCGCCGAAAATCCCGGCCGCACGCTCTCGCGCGAACAGTTGATGGATGCGGTCAAGGGCGAGGAGCTGGATGCTTTCGACCGCTCGATCGACGTTCACATCTCGCGCATCAGGGCGGCCATCGAGAGCGATCCGAAACATCCGAAGCGCATCATAACAGTGCGCGGCGCCGGCTATGTCTTCGCCCGCTATCAGGACGATATGAGATAAAGCGATGCGCAGCCGGCTGTTCCTGAAAATCTACCTGACACTGCTCGCGAGCCTTGCTGCGGTTGCCGTCGCCAGCGCCGCATTCGTATGGCTCGGGCAGGGCGAGGAGGAATCCGGTTGGCAAAGCCAGCGCGCCCGGTTCGTCGCCGCGCTCATTCCGCCGGACATGGACAACCGGACCGTCGAGGCGACCATTGAGCGGTTTTCACGCGCCTTCAATGCCGACATTGCCGTATTCGACCCGCGCGGCGGGCTGATCGCAAGTGCCGGCAGCCCGCTACCGCGCGACATTCTCGACCAGACTTGGCGCCACGGCCCGGGCAATTTTCACACCATGGTCACCGAACTGCCCGACGGCCGTACCGTGGCTGCGCGCCTGGAACGGCCCTTGCGTCCCTCCAGCCGCAATCCGCTCGCCTACCTCGTTTTGATCGCCGGTGTCATCGGGCTGGCCGCCTATCCGATGGTGCGTCACCTGACTCGCCGGCTGGAGCGGCTGCGCGTGGGCGTGGATGCCTGGGGCAAGGGCGATCTAGTGGCTCGCGTGCCGGAAGACGGCAGCGACGAGGTGGCGGCGGTGGCCAAGAGCTTCAACAGAGCCGCCGACCATGTCGAGCGGCTGATCAAGTCGCACCGGGCGTTGCTCGCAAATGCGAGCCATGAATTGCGCTCGCCGCTTGCGCGCCTGCGCATGGCGATCGACCTCTACGAGCAGGCGCCGAATGAGGATCGTAAGCAGGAAATCATCCGTAATCTTTCCGAGCTGGACACGCTGATCGAGGAGATCCTGCTGGCCAGCAGACTGGACCACGTCGAGAAGCTCGATGCGCTGGAGTCCGTCGACCTTCTGGCTCTCGTCTCGGAAGAGGGCGCGCGCAACGACGTCGAGGTTTCCGGAATGCCTGCGATCGTCGCAGGCGATGCTCGCCTGCTTCGCAGGCTCGTGCGCAACCTTCTGCAGAACGCGCTGCACCACGGCGGTCCACCTGTCACAGCCGCTGTCGCGCCGGCGGACGGTGCTGCGATCCTCAGGGTCCGCGATCACGGGCCCGGCATAGCGGATAGCGAGAGGCACCGCGTTTTCGAGCCATTCTACCGCCCTTCGGGACGGAGCGAGGCTGCGGGCGGCTGGGGTTTGGGACTGGCGCTGGTGCGCCAGATCGCCGAACGTCACGGCGGCGCCGTCCGCTACGAAGCTCCGCCGGACGGCGGCGCCTGCTTCGTCGTGACGCTGCCGGTGCAAAGCAGGCCTGCGAGGGATCGGTAAGGCGCCGGACTCTTTTCGAAAGATCCGCGTACCTCGACGCGGCAGTTGGAATGCGGCAAAGTGGCGTCACGCTGAGCCGTTGACCGCCTCGTGCAAGTACGCGCTACCGCCAATACAAGCCGTCACTTCACCAAACTGTATATTTTGCAAATATTCGAGCAATGCTAGCGTTCCCGAAGCTTGGGTCAGCTGTAGATTAAAGAAGAGGGGACAGCCATGGGCGGGAAAGCGCTTGCGGACACGGCGGCCCACATTCGTCGTTTGCAGCGGGGCTTGTCGCCACCCCTTGTTCCGGAGGTGTTTTCGGATGATACGCGACTGGTCGGCCGGTGGTGGAACAAACCGTTCGAGTATGATCTGCCGCCGCTGAAGGATCATGTGCTCTCTGCGAAATACTCCGGGCAGGGCATGGCCTCGGTGAAGATCGGCGGTCAGACGATTTCCGCTCCCGCGGCGGTGGGGACGATCACGTTGGCACCAAGAGGCCACGGTGGATTTTGGCGTGCCGACGGCCCTGTCGAGGTCTCGAACATTTTCCTGGGTCACAAGCGCCTTCTGGCCAGCGCGGATCAGGTGGGAAATGGCCGGGAGCCCGAGCTGCTTGACCGCGTCAACTTCAACGATCCCAAACTGTTCACCATCATGGCTTTGATCAACGACGAGATAAATTCGGGAGACGCGATCTCCCACTTGTACATCGATCAGCTCCTCGACCTCGTCTGTCTTCAGCTCCTCAGGGCTCATTCCGCAACTTCAATGCCTATCTCGCCTGGACCGCAGCGTGGTCTTTCGGGTTGGCAGGTCAAGCGCGTCACCGGCTATATGCGCGAGAATATGGCGGAGGATATCCGCATTCAGGAACTGGCGGACCTGGTAAACTTGAGCCGATTCCACTTCTGTACGGCCTTCCGTATGGCCACCGGACAGACGCCATACGGATGGTTGACCCGCCAGCGCATCGCCTACGCCAAGACGCTGCTGAGAGATATGAAGCTGCGTGTCAACGATATCGCTCTGGCCGTGGGCTATGAAACACAATCCGCTTTTGCCGCTAGCTTTCGAAAAGCGGTAGGGATCACACCGACCGAGTTTCGCCGTCGGCTCTGACATCTTGCGCCGGGCTCATCGGCGAAATGCTTCAGCGATGCCTGTATTACGGCAGCTTGACGGCTGATGGCTGACTCACGCCGCAGTCCTTGATCGTCACAGCAACATCGGAACAATTCCGAAAGACCGGAACAGTGAAGCCGCGGCGGACGTCCTATCCTCTATCGCCACTACTGAGCTGAAGGGGACCTTTCATGACTGACGAAACAGCAGAATCGCATCCGCCAGGTCTTACCATGTCACGCCGAGAAGCGCTTCAGGCAACCGCCGGGGCCGTGGCCTTTGCGGCGCTGCCGCTCCCAGCCGGGGCAGCAGCGGATTCAACGGCAACGCCCGCGCTTCCCACCCACACGCTGCCGTTGGAAGTGACCGTGAACGGTCGCGTCCATCAGCTGGTCGTCGATCCCCGCTTGTCGGTTCTGGATATGCTGAGGGAGAGGCTCTCTCTGACCGGGACCAAAAAAGGGTGCAACCAGGGTGCGTGCGGGGCCTGCACGGTGCTGATAGACGGCCGGCGCGTCAATGCCTGCCTGGCGCTCGCCGTCATGCATGACGGCGCGAAGATCACGACCATCGAGGGCGTCGCGGAAGGAGAGGCGCTGCATCCGCTGCAGGAGGCCTTCATCGAGCATGACGCCTTTCAATGCGGCTATTGCACATCGGGACAAATCATGTCGGGGCTCGGCTGCATCAGCGAGGGTCATGCGTCCTCGGCCGAGGAGATCAGCTACTGGATGAGCGGCAACATCTGTCGCTGCGGCGCCTATCCCGGGATCGTGGCGGCCGTCGCCCAGGCTGCCAAGGAGGATCGTACATGAGACCCTTTGAATTTCAACGGGCGGCCAGCGAGTCCGAAGCGATCGCCGCAGCCGCTGCCGGAGCCAGATATCTTGCCGGCGGGACGACCCTCGTCGACCTGATGCGCGAGGAGGTGGAGACGCCGGAAAAGATCGTGGACATCAACAGGCTGCCGCTGAATTACATCCGGGCTACGGATGAGGCGATCGTCATCGGCGCGCTGGCGCGCATGTCCGAGGTCGCCGCCAATCAGGACGTGCGCAGATTGCAGCCGCTCATTTCGGAAACGTTGACCGAGGGTGCATCGCCGCAGCTCCGCAACGTGGCGTCGATCGGCGGCAATCTGCTGCAGCGGGTCCGCTGTCCCTATTTCCGAATGCTGGACGCGCCTTGCAACAAGCGCGTACCGGGCTCGGGATGCTCGGCAATCGACGGCCTGAACGCCGGCCATGCAATTCTCGGCACCAGCGAGCACTGCGTCGCCACACACCCATCCGATCTGGCCGTTTCTCTCGTCGCGCTGGGCGCGACGCTCTCCTTGAAGGGGCCGGCCGGCGAGCGAACCATTCCGGTAGAGGAGCTCTTCCGGCTTCCGGAGTCGACGCCTCATCTCGAGCACACGCTGGAACCAGGCGAACTCATCGTGGAGGTCCAGATCCCAAACGGCCCCTATGCGAGAAAGGCGCGCTACCTGAAGGTCAGGGACCGATCCTCCTACGAGTTTGCCCTCGTATCGACGGCGGCGGCTCTTCATGTGGAGAACGGAACAATCCAAGAGGTCCGCATCGCTGCAGGGGGCGTGGGCACCCGCCCGTGGCGCATGAACGCTGTCGAGCAGGCGCTGGTGGGAAAACCCGCCGCTCGCGCCAGCTACGAGATCGCGGCGGCGGTTTCGACCGAGGAGACGCGTCCTCTCTCCCACAACGGGTTCAAGGTGAAACTCCTTCCCGCAACGATCGTACGAGCACTCGAAATGGCAGGAGATGTGGCATGACGACGGCTATCGGTAAATCCTTGTCGCGCATCGACGGCCGCCTGAAGGTCACTGGCCAGGCCACATACGCGGCCGAGTTCAACCAGGAAGGCCAAGCCCACGCGGTCATCGTGGGCAGTACTGTCGGGCTCGGCCGAATAGAATCGATTGACAGCGCAGCAGTCGAGAAAATGCCGGGCGTCGTGGCTGTCATAAGCCACATCAACGCGCAGCGGCTTGCCTACAACGAACACCGAGGGCCTATCGACCCGCCGGCGGGAGAACGGCTTCACGTGTTGCAGGGCTCCGAGGTACGCTTCTTCGGAGAGCCGGTCGCCATCGTCGTCGCCGAAACGCTCGATCAGGCGGAGCATGCGGCCAACGCCCTCAAGGTCACCTACTCCGCCCGCCAGCCGCAGGTCGATGCACATGCCGGCGAGCGGGTCATCCCGGCCGTCGCGCGCCGGCCGGGTGCCCGGGCCGAAGCCGATCTCGCCCGCGGAGATGCCGACAAGGCGCTCGAAACCGCGGCCGTGAAGGTCGAGGCGGAATATGTCATCGCGCGTGAGAACCACAACCCGATGGAGCCGCACGCGACGATCGCCGCCTGGAACGGCGACAACCTGACGCTGTGGAGCAAAAGCCAGTTCGTCGTCAACGAGCAGGCGGAGATCGCCGCCATTTTCGGGCTTCCGCCGGAAAACGTGCAGGTGAACTGTCCGTTCATCGGCGGCGCGTTCGGCACCAGCCTGAGAACCTGGCCGCACGTCACCCTGGCGGCTCTGGCCGCGCGGCACGTCAACCGTCCGGTAAAGCTCGTGCTCACCCGCAAACAGATGTTCTTCGCAACGGGGCATCGGCCTTACACGCTACAGCGCATCGCCCTGGGGGCGCAGGCCGACGGCAAGCTCATCGGTATCGTCCACGAAGGGGCAGGGGAGACGAGTCGTTACGAGGAGTTCATGGAGGCGCTCACGTCCGTGACGAGCTTCATGTATTCCTGCCCGAACGTGCGCACGAGCTATCGTCTCATTCCCCTGGACGCCAGCACACCGACCTATATGCGGGGCCCAGGCGAGGCGAGCGGTATCCACGCGCTCGAATGTGCGATCGACGAACTGGCCTACAAGCTTCAGATGGATCCGATCGACTTGCGACGGATCAACGAGCCGCAGATCGACGAAGGGCGGCAGGTTCCGTTCTCCAGCCGATCGATGCTGAAATGCTACGATCTCGGAGCCGAGCGCTTTGGCTGGAGTCGCCGGACGCCCAAGCCGGGCTCGATGCGGGACGGGCGTCTTCTGATCGGTTATGGAATGGCCAACGCCTCTTATCCATGCCTGTTTGCCCCGGCAAACGCCCGAGTAAGACTTCTCCCCGACGGGACGGTGGAGGT
This sequence comes from Sinorhizobium sp. M4_45, assembly GCF_002885915.1. NCBI lineage: Bacteria > Pseudomonadati > Pseudomonadota > Alphaproteobacteria > Hyphomicrobiales > Rhizobiaceae > Sinorhizobium > Sinorhizobium sp. M4_45. Next base: position 15,685 of record NZ_NWVE01000019.1, on the reverse strand, counting down.
GGAGGCGGCGGCAAGCGACATGGGGCCGGGCACCTACACCTCGATGACGCAGGTCGCCGCGGAATATCTGGGAATTCCCATCGAGCGAATCAGGTTTTCTCTTGGCCGCTCTGATTTTCCGGCGACGCCACCCCATGGTGGGTCGATGACCATGGCGTCTGTCGGCTCCGCAATCAGAGCCGCATGCCTCGATCTTCAGGCGAAGGCGGCCGTGCTTGCCGCAAAAGGCGGAGGCAATGCGGGGCTTGCCGGGCAATCGCCGGAAGCGCTGGAATGGCGCGATGGCATGCTGTTCGTGAAAGGCCGGTCCGATCGAGGCGTCACCTATGCCGAGCTCGTGTCCTATGGCGGGGAGAGCCCGCTCGTCGGGGAGGGGACTGCCGCCCGTGACGGCGAAACCGGACAGAAATATTCCATGCATTCATTCGGCGCGGTCTTCGCCGAAGTTGCCATCGATCCCGACGTGAAGACGATCAAGGTCAGGCGAGCCCTTGGCGCCTACGGAGTGGGCCGGGTCGTCAACCCGAAGCTTGCGACGAGCCAGTGTATCGGAGGCATGATCGGCGGCATCGGCATGGCCATCATGGAACGAACGGTGCTCGACAGGCGCAACGGGCGTCCGATCAATGCGCACATGGCCGATTATCTCGTGCCGGTGAACCTCGATACGCCGCACATCGAAGCCCACTTCGTCGATGAGGAAGACACGATCGTCAACCCGCTGGGGGTAAAGGGGCTCGGTGAAATCGCGCTTGTGGGAATGTCGGCGGCGGTTTCGAACGCCATTCATCACGCAACCGGAAGGCGCGTGCATGAACTGCCGATCATGATCGAGAGCCTGCTGTAGAATGTAGCCGCTTTCCTCTCCTCATTCCTGTGCGCGTCACAGGAATGAGGGTCGCCGCTTCGGCGCTGTCTCTTGCTTCCTTCACGCCGAACCACCAGGCGGCACCACTTCCACCGGCTCCAATTTGCCGCTGAAGAGCGGCCGCCCGGCATAGAGACCGCCGACCAATTCGAGCTCGAGCCGCTTCTCGTCCCGCTGCCGAACCTTCTCGATGATTTCGGCGACCTCGGGAAGATCCGCTCCCAAGGCCTCCAGTGTTTTCTGCCCGAGAACCAGCGAGGATTCGAATGTCTCACGAATGTGGAAATCGGCGCCCGCGCCGATAAGATCCAGCGCGTGCCGCCGGTCCGAGGCACGCGCGAGAACCGGGACGAGAGGGAACTCGGCCTTGATGAGCTCGACGATTTTCGTGGCGTCGTCCGCCTTGTCCACGCAGACCACGATCGCATTGGCGCGCTCGGCGCCCGCCGCATGGAGGATGTCGAGGCGCTTGCCATCACCGTAATAGACTTTGAAATCGAATTCGCGGGCTGTGTTGATCATCTCCACGTCGGTATCGATGATGGAGATGACGTGACCTCGTGTCAGAAGGACCTGGCTCACGATCTGGCCGACACGGCCGAAACCGATGATCAGGACATTGCCGCTGAGGTCCTCGGGCCGCTCGACGCCATCCGTCGACAGCGGAATGTTCCTCTCCACGAGACGCAGCGCCGCGATCAGCAACGGCGTCACCATCATCGATACGATGATGATCGCCGTCAGTATGGCGTTCTCTTCGCCGCTGATGATGCCGGTGCCGAGGGCCGCGGCATAGAGCACGAAGGCGAACTCGCCGCCCTGCGCCATGAAAACCGCACGCTCGATCGCCTCCCAGTTGGACGCCCTGAAGAGCCGTGCCACAAGGTAGATGACGATGGCCTTTACGACCATGTAGGCGGCCACGTAGAAGAGGATCATCGCCCAGCTGCGAGCGATGACGCTAAGATCGAGCGACATCCCGACCGCAAGAAAGAAGAGGCCGAGCAGAATGCCCCGGAACGGTTCCACATCAGCCTCGAGCTGATGCCTGAACGTCGACTCCGACAGCAGGACACCGGCGAGGAACGCGCCCATCGCCATGGAGAGACCGCCGAGCTGCATGACATAGGCCGACCCGAGCACAACCATCAGCGCTGCCGCCGTCATCACCTCCCTGGCCTCGACGCTTGCAATGAGGCCGAAAAGCGGATTGAGCAGATAACGCCCGGCGAGGACCAGGCCTGCAATCGATGCAAGTCCGATCGCGATGGAAAGCCAATCGATCCCCCCGGACGCGGCAACGCTTCCGGGCACGATCGGCGCGAGGAACGCGACCAGCGCAAGCAAGGGCACGATGGCCATATCCTCCACGAGGAGAATCGACACGATGCGTTGTCCCTTCGGGGCCGCCATCTCTCGGCGTTCCTCCAGCAACTGCATGACGATCGCAGTCGAGGTGAGCACGAAGCCGGCGCCGGCGACGAAGGAGGGGGCCACCGGAAAGCCGGTCAGAACGCCGACGCCCGTCAGAAGTATCGCGCAAAGGGCGACCTGTACGATGCCGAGCCCGAAAATCTCGCGGCGAAGCCCCCAGAGGCGAGAGGGCCGCATCTCCAGTCCGATGATGAAGAGGAACATCACCACGCCCAATTCGGCGACGTGAAGAATGGATGACGGCTCCTGGAGCAGCCGAAGGCCGAAGGGGCCGATGGCAATCCCGGCGGCGAGATAACCGAGAACAGAGCCGAGCCCGATACGCTTGAACAGCGGAGCCGCGACGACGGCCGCTCCAAGCAGGGCGATAACCGGCAGCAGGTCTATGCCGTGGGACTCAGCAGCCATATTTCGCTCCGAATTTCCAGATGACGGGCGCCTCGTAGAGCGGCACCAGCGACCGTTGAGGCCGGGACATCCTTCCACTCAACCAGGTTTGAATCAAGCGCGAACGCTTTCGACAGAACCTCAATTCGCTGCACGTCACGCTCGCTCAATCTCCCACGCCGTCAGCCGACGTCCGCCTTGAATTCGGACGTCGGCACGATCACCTCAGACGGTCGGAACGGTGCCTCCGTCGATGACGAATTCGGCGCCGTGGATCGCGGCCGCACGGTCCGAGGCCAGATAGGCGATGAGATCGGCGACTTCGTGGGGGTCGGCCGGACGACCGATCGGAATCCCGCCAAGGCTGTCGAGGACTAGCTGCCGTGCTTCTTCGATCGTACCACCATTGGCCGCCTGTAGACGTTTCAGCAGATCGACGGAGGACTCCGTCATGATCCAGCCGGGGGAGACGACATTGACCCGAACCCCCTTGGGACCAAGCTCCTTGGAGATGGACTTGCTGTAGGCCCTGAGCGCCGCCTTGGCGGAAGCGTAGGCGGTGGTGGCATCGGGCAGGGGAAGCACCGACTGGATGGAGGTCACATGAACCACCGCGCCGCTGCCGCGTTCGATCATCTGCGGGATCAGAAAACGATCAAGGCGGACGGCCGCCAAGAGGTTGAGGTTCAGTTCGGACAGCCAGTGGTCGTCTGTCAGGGCAGTGAAGCCTCCGCCTGGTGTCGACGATCCGCCAAGAACATGAGCCAGGACGTCGATGCCGCCAAAGCGCTCGAGGGCGGCCTTGGCCAAGGTTGCTGCCCCCTCGGACGTCTTCAGGTCTGCCCGGACGAACTCGACGCTGTCGACGGACTCTGGTGTTTCGCGGGCTGAGGTAATCACGCGGGCGCCTCCTGCCAGGAAGCGGTCAACAGTGGCGCGGCCCGCGCCCTTGGTGCCTCCGCTGACCAGCACACGCTTCCCCGCAAACTCGGTTGGATCCACTTTGCTGTTCATGCCGTGATCTCCAAAGCCTTTATCCCGTCGTTCTCGAGGGAAAACCGATAGGTGAAACGGATCGGGCTGCCTTTGAAGTCGCCGTGGACGGGTCCTTCAACCACGACCTGAAGGTTTTCATGACGCACACTGTCCGGAGTGAAGATCGCCTTCACACCTGCAGCCTCGACGAGCAGGTTCCGCAGTTCGGCATGGCCTTCGTAACGACGTCCGTTGTCCAGCACGACCGTATCCGCGCTGAATGGCTTCAGCATGCCGTCAACGTCGAGAAGTGCGTTGGCTTTGACATAGTCCGCGATGGGTCTGGGTAATGGCGGGATCATGAGTGTCTCTCCTTTGCTTGCAGGACATCTAGCACTCAGATATTGGTCACATAAGTGGGATTAACTTCCATGCGCTGATGAAGGGATCGGGACAATGGAGCAGGCCAGCCTGAAGGAACTGGAAGCTGCGATCGCCATCGCCCGGCGCGGGACGTTCCGCGCCGCTTCGATCGATCTCGGTATCTCGACCACCGCGCTGAGCCATACGATCGGCAGGCTGGAGTCGGCACTGGGCGTCAGGTTGTTCAACCGCACCACGCGGAGCGTTTCGCTGACGGATGCGGGGCGCCTGTTCATTCAACATGTCGCTCCGTCGTTGCAGGATCTCCACGCCGCCCTGGAAACCGTGCGCGAGCAGCGCGAAACACCTTCCGGAACGATCAGGATCAACGCGGCACCGTTCGCCGCGCGCGCGATCATCTCGCCGCTCGTGCTCGAGTTCCTGCGCCGATATCCCGACATGAACGTTGACATCGTCACGGAGGGTAGGATGATCGACATCGTCCGGGACGGGTTCGACCTGGGGATCAGAGTCGCAGGACTTGTTCCCAGCGACATGATCGCCGTTTCCCTCGGCCGGCCTCAACGGCACGCTGTCGTAGGGTCTCCTGCATATTTCGAGAGGCACTGTGTCCCTGTGGTGCCGCCGGATCTCCTTACCCACAAGTGCATCCGCGTCCGGCTACCTGACGGCTCGACGTACCGTTGGCGGTTCGAGAAGGACGGCGAGCAGGTTCAGATCGACGTCGAGGGACAGATCTCGCTCGATGAAGCCAGCCTCACGCGGGCTGCTGTGCTCGCGGGTGCGGGCATCGGCTACCTGTTCGAACAGGACATTCTTCCGGAGATCAAGACGGGGCGGGTCATCCGAGTGCTGGAAGACTGGACACCGCCGTACCCGGGTCTCTGCTTGTACTACCCCGGAAGGCGGAATCTTTCGGCAGGTGTTAGAGCTTTTCTGGAACTCGCTCGTGAGCTTGCGCGGCGAGATCGTGATTAACGAACCCGAGTTGCAGTGATCAGGTGCAAGGCAGAATTACCCCTCGTGACCGCCGCTGCTGAGAGCTTGCGATCGAATGTCGCCAGTTGCCCCCCACGCGCCTTGGAGCGCAAGGAGATAGGTGTCAGTTACCTGCCCCGAGGTTAGGATTTTCGTGGGAGCGATATCACCTGACCCGACAAGGCTCACATCGTCCGGCCAAAAACTGTGACCGGGGAGCGACCGCATTTTGCCGACGATCTCCATTACGAGAGACGGTGAACCGGGAGAATTCGGATATTTGGGGTTGCCGACAATCCGGATAACGCCGTTTTCGGTAGTGGGGCAGGTAGCCCACGCGGTCTGACCCGTCGCCGCGAATCATTCGTGCGCATCGTCATGGGCAACATGGCCCGGATCGACTAAGGCAATCAGCACATTGACGTCGAGAAGGAAAGTCACGGCAGTTCGTCACGCAAGGCGTTGACGATCTCGAGCGTCACTGGCGGAGCATCCGGCTGAGGTGATAGGAGAGGAATTCCATTGCGCTCGCCGCTGCTGCGCGGTCTGCGCAAAGAACGTCTAGCCAGTTCGGAAATGACCTCGCCGACGCTCCGGTGCTGCTGGGCTGCCATCGCCTTTGCGGCGATCAGTACATCGTCGTCGATTGCCAGGGTCGTTCTCATGTCGGCCTCGTCGCGCATCAGCCATCACGCATCATTTAAGGATGCGAAGGGACGCAGTCATTGGTCCGATCCGCTCACGGCGGAAAAAATCACATTCTCACCTCTCTGCGCGAAACACGAGTCTCCGCGTGAGGCAGCGCTCCCGGCGGTCGGCGAATATGTTATTACGTTACATTTCCGATTGACGAACGTAATAACATTACCTATGCAGTCGCTGTCAATCCCCGAGGACGCGATGAACAACACTTGTCTGGAATTCAGGAACCTGACGCTTGGCTACCGTGGCCACGCGGCCGTGCATCACCTGAGCGGTGGTGTGAAGCAGGGTTCGCTCACCGCAATCGTTGGCGCCAACGGGTCAGGCAAATCCACCCTGCTGAAAGGCATAGCCGGGATTTTGAAGCCGATCAGCGGTGCCTGCGCTCCAGGGTTTCGGCGCCTTGCTTATCTGGCGCAGCAATCAGAACTCGACCGGACGTTTCCGGCGCGTGTGATCGATCTCGTGTCCCTCGGTCACTGGCAGAAGCGCGGCTTGCTTGGGCGCCTCACGGCCGCCGACAAGATCAGGCTTTCCACTTGCCTTGACGCGGTTGGATTGACCGGTTTTGAGAAGCGCCCCCTCGACAGCCTTTCCGGCGGGCAGATGCAGCGCGCGCTTTTTGCGCGCACCATGCTTCAGGATGCGGACCTGATCCTGCTGGATGAGCCGTTCAATGCGGTCGATGCCCGCACCATTGCGGACCTCATTCTCGTTATCAAATCCTGGGTGTCCGAAGGACGAACGGTTCTGTGTGTGCTGCACGACCACGCGCTGGTGCGCGAGCATTTTCCCGAGACGTTGCTGATCGCCCGCAGGCCGGTGGCATGGGGTGCCACCTCCGACGTCATGACATCAGAGAACTTGTGCAGAGCGCGCAGCTTTCAGGAGGCCTGGGACGAGCAGGCTGGCTGGTGTGAAGATGATGCACGGCAGGGACGCCACACTCATCTCCCACATGATCATAAGGTTGCCGGTCATGTATGAGGATCTCATAGGCCCATTCCTGCGCTATGGCTTCATGCAGCGCGCTCTCTTCGGATCGCTCGTGTTGTCCGTTAGCTGTGCGCCTGTCGGCGTTTTTTTGATGTTGCGGCGCATGAGCCTGACCGGGGATGCGATGGCGCATGCCATTCTCCCCGGGGCCGCCGTCGGCTTTGTGCTCTTCGGGCTCCGGATCGTCCCGATGACGATCGGTGGTCTGGTCGTCGGACTGCTGGTGGCGCTCGGCTCAGGCATTGTCTCGCGCTTCACCGTTCAGAAGGAGGACGCTTCGCTCGCCGCCTTCTACCTGATCTCGCTTGCGGTCGGGGTGCTGCTGGTGTCGTGGAAGGGATCGAGCGTCGATCTCATGCACGTCCTATTCGGCTCGGTGCTGGCTCTCAATAACGCGGCGCTTACGCTGATTGTCGGCGTCGCCGTCATCACATTTGCGGCGCTCGCTATTTTTTGGCGGGCGCTCGTCGCTGAATGTCTCGACCCGCTTTTTCTGCGGTCCGTCAGTCGCATCGGAACGCCGGTTCACCTCATCTTCCTGACGCTGGTCGTCCTCAACCTAATCGGTGGGTTCCAGGCGCTCGGCACGCTTTTGTCGGTGGGCCTGATGATGCTGCCGGCCGCTGCCGCCCGCTTCTGGACCAACGAGGTGCGTGCGATGTGCGCCATTGCGACCGTCATCGCAGCGATCTCTTCGGTCAGTGGATTGCTGCTGTCGTACCACGGGTCCTTGCCTTCCGGTCCCGCCATCATTCTGACGGCGGGCATCATCTACGCCGTGTCCGCCCTGGTGGGGACGCGGGGAATGCTTCCGAGTGCCCTCACGTCCCGCCGCCACAAAACCGCCTGATCAACTGTAGGAGATCTCCATGTTGAACACTCTACGCCTTGCCACCTATGCCAGTCTGATCACGCTTGGCGGCTTTGCCTCCAGCGCATCCGCTGCCGATCTGAAAGTGGTCGCCAGCTTTTCGATCATCGCCGACTTTGCCAGGAACGTCGGCGGCGATCTGGTGGAGATTTCGACGCTGGTGGGGCCCGATGGCGACGCTCACGTCTATGAACCCCGGCCTGCGGATGCCGCTGCTCTGGAAGGAGCGGATGTCGTTCTCGTCAATGGTCTTCAATTCGAAGGCTTCATGTCACGTTTAATCGAAGCCAGCGGCACAAAAGCTTCGGTGGTCGAGGTAAGCAAGGGCATCGAGCCCTTGAAAACTGCGGAAGAGGAACACCATCACGAGGACGAGGCCCACGCGGAGTCAGAGCATGATCGCGCCGGCGGGGAAAAGGCCGAAGCCGGCCATGACCATGGCCATGAGGGTCATCATCACGGCGAGTTCGATCCGCATGCCTGGCAGTCGATCCACAATGCCGAAATCTATGTGAAGAATATCGCCGATGCCTTCTGCGAGGCCGACAAGGCCGGTTGCGCGACATACAGGGCCAACTCGGAGGCTTACGTTGCAAAGCTCGGCGAGCTTGAGGCCGAGGTGAAGGCCGCCATCGAAGCCGTTCCCGCGGACAAGCGCACGGTGATCACGTCCCATGACGCTTTTGGCTATTTCGAACATGAATACGGCCTCAACTTCATTGCCCCTGAGGGCATCTCGACCGAAGCGGAGGCTTCCGCAGCGGACGTGGCAAAGTTGATCGATCAGGTGAAGCACGACAAGGCTTCGGCGATCTTCCTCGAGAACATCACCAATCCGCGTCTCATCGAGCAGATCTCGACGGAAACCGGCATCAAGATCGGCGGCACGCTGTACTCGGACGCCCTGTCCAAGAGCGACGGCCCCGCAGCTACCTATATCGATATGTTCCGCTACAACGTGAACACGATGAAGGCCGCGATCCTCGGCAGCTGATCGCACGGCTTACCCCGCTCACGCGGGGGAAGCCTCCGACCTGAAAAAATCAACCCACATGAATTCCCTGCAGCATGATTGGCGGCCTGTTCAAGCGGTGGCGCAACGCACCCGGCTCCACGGAGGATGATGTGAGACGGCTCTACGATTCCGTGCCGGTCACGCTTCTGACCGGCTTTCTCGGTCCGGGCAAGACAACCCTGCTGAACGACATCCTGGCCGATCCGGCCATGCAGGGGACGGCCGTCATCGTCAACGAGTTCGGAACCGTTCCGATCGATCACGATCTCGTCCGCAAGGGCGATCCGGGATCTGTTCGAGGAACTGGCGCCTCACACGGCGAGAGCCAGGCGAGGTGCTGCATGAGCCCGCCCTTCGTCAACCCGCTGGCACGCAATGATCCCTCTGTCATCAACAGCGCCCGCGCGATCAAATCCTGGGTGCGCGAACTGCTCGCACTATCGGACGATGCCATCGTGTCGGTCAGCGAACTCGCCTGTCACGTGCCGGGCTGCCCCCCGAAGGAGACCGTGATCCTGGTGATGCGGGGCAGCGAAACGGTCCAGGCCGCGGTTCACAAGGCAATGGAGGACGTGACGGAAGACGACGTGGCCCATGCGTTTTCCGCTGCCTTTGATCCCCCCTGATTTTGCAGATCAACAAACTGAAAACGGAGAAAAATCCATGCGCGTTGCGAAAGCGCTTTTCCTCACACTCTTGCTGGGCTCATCGTTGCCGGCAGGTTTTGCTCGGGCCGAACCCCTGAAGGTCGCTGGCCCCTGGGAAATTACCGGCATCGAACCGGCACAGACGGGCTATGTCTTCAGTCGTCTCCAGGTCGCGGAGACGCTCGTGACCACGGACAAGGAGGGCGCGCTTGTTCCGGGTCTTGCCGAGAGCTGGACGGTCTCGGAGGATGGGCTCGTCTGGACCTTCAAGCTGCGCGGCAACGCCGTCTTCCATGACGGGACACCGGTTACGGCCGAGGCGACGGTCGCCAGCCTTCAGCGGGCGCTGGCGGGTGTGGGCGTCCTGTCGCAGGCACCTATTGGCGGTATCGAGGTCGAAGGCAGCGATGTCGTGATACGACTGGCCAAGCCGTTTTCGGCATTGCCCGCCTATCTCGTGCATTTCAGTACCATCGTGCTCGCGCCGTCGTCCTTCGATGTGGCCGGCAAAGCCACGCAGATCGTCGGTACCGGACCCTACAAGGTGAAGGCCCTCACGCCGCCGGCGCGCCTGGAGCTGGAAGGCTCCGGCGCGTGGTGGGGCGGCGAGCCAGGCATTGCCGATGTGACCTATTTGGCCGTGGGGCAGGGGGAAACGCGAGCCCTGATGGCCGAGAGCGGCGAGGCCGATCTTGTCTTCTCCATGCTTCCTGTCTCCGTGGACCGGCTGAAGGCCAATCCGAAGCTGGATGTGCAGATCGCGACCATCCCGCGCACCCGGCTGTTGAAGGTCAATGCGGCCTCGCCTTTCTTCGATCAGGTTGAGGAGCGGCAGGCGATCAGCGCCGCGATTGACCGCATCGGGACCACCAGGGTGATCTTGCGCAACACGGATCTCGCCGCGACGCAGCTCTTCCCGCCCGCAATGAAAGGCTGGAACTCGCCTGACGTCCAGCCGCTGGAGAAGGACCTCGACAACGCGAAGGAATTGCTCAAGGCAGCCGGGTGGGTACCGGGAAGCGACGGTATTTTGGAGAAGGACGGCGAGCGCTTCAGCGTGACGATGCTGACCTATGCAAGCTGGCCGGAATTGCCGCCGCTCGCAACCGCCCTTCAGGCCCAGCTTCGGCAGGTCGGCATCGACGTCAGGGTTTCCGTCGGCAACAGCTCGGAGATCCCTGCGCGCCACCAGGACGGCACGCTGGAGATGGGGCTGATCTCGCGGCTCTATTCGATCGTGCCCGACCCCGTCGGCACGCTGCTCCAGGACTACGGTCCGGGTGGAAGCGATTGGGGCTCGATGGGCTGGGACAACAAGGAGATGCAGGCTATCGTCGATCAACTGGCGGCGACAAGCGATCCCGCCGTTCGCGCGCCACTCCAGAAACGGGCCGTCGAAATCCTGCAGGAGGAACTGCCGAGCATTCCGGTCACGTGGTCGGAACTGGCCATCGTGTCCAGCAAACGCATCGCCGGGGTCGAGGTCGATCCGCTCGAGGTGAACTACGGCCTCTCCTCCATTCGCTGGGCGGAATGACGGACATGGCGATCAGGAATTTTCTTCTGGCGCGCCTGCTGCAGGCAGGCATCGTCGCGATCGTGGTCGGAGGCCTGTGCTTCGTCCTGATGCGCGTGCTGCCGGGCGATGCAGCGATGCGCATCGCCGCCGGCCGCTATGGGCCGGACGCGCGCATTGCCGATGCGGCGGAAAAGGTACGTCTGGAACTCGAGCTCGACCGTCCGATTGCCGTGCAGTTCATCGAATGGCTCGGCAGTCTCGCGCGCTTCGATCTCGGTCATTCGCTGGTTACCGGCCGTGCGGTGGCCCATGAGCTTCAGGTCCAGCTTGGCGCCTCGGTCTGGCTGGCGGCGGCGGCGCTTGCGCTGTCGCTGCTGATCGGCCCGATCGTCGGCCTCTTCGGCGGCCTCAAGCCGGGTGGAACCGCGGACCGCGTCGGCCTCATGGGCGCGGTGACCTTCCGGGCCATTCCGCCCTTCGTTCTGGGCCTCATCCTGATGCTGATCTTTTCGCGTCAGCTCGGCTGGCTGCCTCCGGCGGGCTTCGGTTCGCCGCGGGAAATCCTGCTTCCGGCGCTGACCCTGGCGCTCGGCCTGGCGGCGATGTCGAGCCGTGTCACACGCAATGCCGTGGCGACGGTGGCGCGGGCGCCCTATTTCGCCTTCGCCCGCTACAAGGGGCTCGCCGAGGCGGTGGTCGTGCGCCGCCATGGGCTGCGGAACGCCGCAATCCCCGTCGTGTCCTATCTCGGCCTTCAGGCGATCTATCTGATCGAGGGGGTCGTGGTCGTCGAATCCCTTTTTGCCTATCCCGGCATCGGTCATGCGCTGGTGCACGCGATCGTCGAGCGCGACGTGCCGATGGTGCAGGGCACGGCGCTGACCATGGGCCTTATGTTCGTCGCCATAGCCGCCATCGTGGACCTTCTGACGCTTTGGCTCGACCCGCGGATGAGGAAAGTCGCATGACGACCATTGACCAGACATATCAGCCGGCAAAAAGCGGACCCGGAGCCACGCGTCTGGCCGGCGCAGGCCTGCTGATCCTGCTCGGCGGTTTCGCCATCATCGGGCCGGCGGTCATTCCGGTCGATCCGGCGGCCCAGGATTTTGGCGCCAGTCTTGCCCCGATCGGTGGCGATTACCTGCTGGGCGCCGATCACTACGGCCGCAGTCTGCTGGCGCGGCTTGCCCATGGCGCACGGCTGTCGTTCGGAATGGCCTTCCTCACCATGCTGGCTGCCGCGATACCCGGTGTCCTGTTCGGTCTCGTCACCGCCTGGAGAGGCGGTTGGACGGAACGCGGGCTCGAATTCGTGGCAACCATCGTCCTGGCATTGCCCGGCCTGATGCTGGTCCTGCTGTTGCTCGCCTTCTCGCCGGGCGACTACGGCCCGCTCTTCCTCGGCCTGGCCCTGACGCTCTGGGTCGAGTTCTACCGGGTGACGAAGGCGACCACGAAAACCATCTTGTCCCAGCCGCATGTCGAGGCGGCGCGTATGCTTGGTTTCGGTTCGCGCTACATCCTTGTGCATTACGTGCTGCCGGTCATCGCACCGATGATCTCGACGCTTGCCGCTTTCGCCATGGCAACGGCCATCATCGCGGTCTCGACATTGAGCGCGATCAGCGTCGGACTGCAACCGCCCACAGCCGAGCTCGGCAGCATGATCGTTGAACTTCTGCCCTACTTTGCCGAGGCGCCGGTGCATGTGCTGCTTCCCGCTGCCCTGATCTTCCTGCTCGTTCTCGGCCTTCAACTTTTCGCTCAGGGAGAGCGCGCATGAACGTCCAGATGATGAATGATCTTGCGGTTCACGACCTGTCGATCGACACAGTTGACGGACCGATCGTTTCAGACGTCTCGCTTTCGCTCGGCAAGGGCCGGCCACTGACCCTGCTTGGAGAAAGCGGTTCGGGCAAGTCCCTGGTCGCCCAGGCGATCATGGGCAATCTGCCGGCGGGTGTGCGCGCCTCGGGGCGCGTGCTCTTCAAGGGTCGGGATCTCCTTGCTGAACCGGCTGCGGAACGGCGCCGCCGCTGGGGCCGAAGCATCGGCCTCCTGCCGCAGGAGCCATGGCTGGCGCTGGACCCGACGATGCGCGTCGGCCCGCAGGTCGGCGAGATTCACCGCTACGTCAAAGGCATGACGGCCACCGATAGCGGGGCAGCGACCAGACAGAATCTAGCTGAGGTCTCCCTTTCATCGGCCGAGGCTCTCTTTCCGTTTCAGATTTCTGGCGGCATGGGCCAGCGCGCGGCAATCGCGATGGCCCATGCCGGCGACACCGAATTATTGATCGCCGACGAGCCGACAAAAGGTCTCGATGCGGAGCTGCGGGACTCGGTGGCGGCACGGCTCAAACATGAGGTGGAGACGGGCCGATTGCTTCTGACCATCACGCATGATGTTGCTGTTGCCAGGGCGCTCGGCGGCACTGTCGGCGTCATGCTTGGGGGCCGACTGGTTGAGTACGGGCCTGCCGAAACGCTGTTTGCGGAACCGCAGCATGCCTACACCAAGGCACTTCTTGCCGCTGAACCTTCGCAATGGGCGCGCAAGACAAGGGCAACGCCCGGCAAGACCGTTGTTACAGCGCAGGGGCTGGAGAAGCGTTATGGCGACAGGGTGCTGTTTTCCGGCTTTGATATCGAGATTGCCGCAGGCGAGATCGTGTCTGTCGTCGGTCCGAGCGGCTGCGGCAAGACGACGATCGGCAATATTCTGCTCGGCCTGACCGGGCCCGATGCAGGTGCGGTCGTGAGAGATGCCGAGCTGTCGCCACTTAGGTTCCAGAAGCTCTACCAGGATCCACCGGCTGCCTTCGCGCCGCATCAGACGGTCCGCAAGGGTTTGAAAGATCTCGCTCGTCTCCACGGTAAAGACTGGACGGAGATCGAAGTCCTGTGCGACCGACTGCGTTTGCAGAGCGCCTTGCTCGATCGACTGCCGGGGCAGGTTTCCGGTGGCGAGTTGCAGCGGTTTGCCCTGGCGCGTGCGCTTCTGCTCGATCCAGCCTTCCTCTTTGCCGACGAGGCGACGTCTCGACTTGACCCGGTGAGCCAGCAGGACGTTATCACGTTGCTCCATGAGATCGTCAGGGAGACCGGTCTGGCGGTTCTTCTGGTCACTCATGACCGCGATCTGGCAGAAAAGGTCTCGACACGGCTCATAGAGTTGGGAGGCGCTCATGGGTAAGCCGCTTGAAGTTGTCCGCGGTGCCCCCAGGCTGAGCCTTGACCATTCCCCGGCTTCTCCATCTAACTGCCGCGACGGTTCCCCTTATTTGCGCTGCTGAGCAATTGCTAGAGCTGCTACGATTAGGTCTGCTTCGACTTCTCGCGCGAAGGTGTTGACCATAGTGGGACCATGCTCGGGCACGCTGATGTCGAAAAGCGTTTCGCCATCCTCGGCGAGCACTTCCAACCGAATGCCATCGAACTCGACGTCTGAGGCCCACTGGTACTCAAACACGCTATCATTAAGCGCCAGCGTTCCCATGCAGGCGCTTTAGCATGTCGGGATTATATCCGCTACGTCGGACGCTCGCCCGCCTTCAGTCTTGCCAGCGACTGCTGCCGCCGGCGATGACCAGCGGATCCTTGGTAAATGCGGCTTCCGGCCAGGCTTCGTGCCGCGCTTTTGATAGCCATTGCTCTGGCCGCCATCGGGAATGCCGAACATATGGTCCGTCTGGCCGGTGCGGCGCGGCCCGCCCTTGCTGTGCTGTTGCTCTCGCCCGGCCTGAATCTCGGCCACAAGCGCCAGCACGTCATCAAGGCGCTTGTTCTCAACCACCTCGGAGCGGTGCACCGAGCGCAGCGTGTCGAAGGTTCTGTCGGGCAGGGACGTCCGCTCATGGGTGACCTCGAGGCGACCATCGGGATAGTCGCAGACAATGACCTTCTTGCCGGCGAGCGACGTGGCGAGGTCGGTCGGATCGAGGATGAACATCACCTTGTCATAGCGCAGCGTCAGCGACTGCGACAGCTTGCGGATCTCCTCGCGGCACATGGCGCCATCGAGGTTCTCATGCGCGGCAAACGGCCGGCGCATGTCCTTCGGATTGCGCGGCGCCTCGCCGAAGCGACGATTGAAGTCGGCCATCAATCCGGCGCATAGGCATGGCCAGTTCGCCATAGGCCTCGCGTCGCAATCGTGGCTGATGAAACGTCCGCCGCTGCTTGCGCGACAGCCAAAGTCCGGCATCCGCCATCCAGCTGCGCAGCGTCTCGCGCGACACCCGCAAACCATCGCGCTCAGCAAGCTCCTCGGCTGCCAAGCTCGGACCAAAGTCCGCATAGCGTTCGCGCACGATCGCCAGGGCATAATCCCGCACACCGTCGCAAATCCGATTGTTCGATGGCCGACCAATCCCCTTGTGCCGGATCGATGCTGCACCATCCGTCCGGATCCGCTCCAGCAAGCGGCGGACCTGGCGCGTGCTTAAGCCCAGGACATGCGCTGCAGGTCACGCTCGCTCATCGCAATCAATCCCATCCGCAATCTCCCACGCCGTCAAAACGCCGGGAGAGTGACATTCCTACTTTGCAAAAACAGGACACTTTAACTTTGCGGTGGAGAATCTAACCCAAGCGCAACAATGACGTGTGAAGGGTAGGGCATCAGCTACTTTCGCGCAAATGTGCCATGAAGACTTCGGCCGGTGTGCGGTAGCCCAGGCACTTGCGCGGCAGCGAGTTCATGTGATGGGCAAGGGCGACCAGCTGCTGCTGGTTGACGGCGGATAGATCCGTATCGCTTGGCACAAAGCGGCGGATACGCTTGTTGGCGTTCTCGACGGCGCCTTTCTGCCAAGGTGAATTCGGATCGCAAAACCAGCTCCTGGCGCCGAGTCCATCTTCCAAAGCCCTGAAGCCGCGAAACTCGGTACCGCGGTCGAAAGTGA
>NZ_NWVE01000018.1:0-46490 GCF_002885915.1 Sinorhizobium sp. M4_45 | reverse complement strand
GGCCCAGTCCCGACAATCAGCATCCGCCAATCTTGGAAACCCTAGAGCGAAGGACATCGTCGCCAGCAGCGCCGCCGCCCTCGTCAGTGATCGGGCTTATAGACCCCCACCCTCCGACACGTCAACAGGGTTCTTCAAAAAAAATGACAGTTTTCTGACAAAGCCCGGCAAAGCAGGGTTTTGCGGGGCGCAGATTCTTTTTGGAGCTCGTCCCTCGGGCTGTGGATACATAATTTCGCCCTTACTTCTTCACAATCGACCGATCTAAACCAGATCATCGCCGCTTCGTTCCGGAGGCGCCGCGTCGGGGCCAGCCCTGCGCTGCGATTTGACTTCCGTAAACGGAAGATGCACATCTTCGCGCAACGTATCGACGATAAGCATACGGCAAGAGCATTTAGGGGGCCTCCAGCCTGCATGAGCAGCGATAAGAACATGCTTCGTTCGCTTGGCGACCACCCGCCGATCCTAGCGGACGGCCGTCGCGCACCGGACCGGCGCGAGATCTCGATGCGCTGGCTCTCGGGCACGTTCTTGACCGGCATTACCTCAAGTCTTCTTATGGGCGTGGCGCTCTTTGCGGCCCTCGACGGACGGCAGCAACTGGCGATTCCGGCGGAAGCCTTTGCCGCGCTCGATCCGTCGGCGCCGGTCGGCGCCGCCAAACGGGGAGATCGCGTTCTTTCCCCCAACATCGTTGCCAAGCCAGCCGACAAGACCGTGATGGAAGTCTCGACCATGATCCATGACGGCGAGAAGGAGGTGGTGCGCCGCCAGCCCTTCGTGCATGTCAAGATGGCGCTTGCAGCCAACCACCAGACTTCCGAATCCTATCCCGACTTCGACCCGCTGGCGATCTTCTCCACGGATGAGGCGGACGCCGAAGCGCCGCCGGTGAAGACCGGAACGATCTACGGCTCCGACGTCGAGTCCGAGGTGGCATTGAAGACCGTGGATTTTCCGCTGAATGGCGGCGGCTTCGCACTCGGGCCCTCGATGTCGCTCGACGAGGTCGAGGAGAACGTCCGCACCAACGGCTCGGTGCTGACCGAAGGCAATACCCAGGTCGCCTCGCTCTTCTATGTCGACCCGCAACGCTTCGCTTCCGACGCCGACAACCTCGACCTGATGCAGGGCCTCGCCGCGCGCGTCGTCGAGGAGAACATGAGCGTTTCCTCCTATGAGAACATCACGAAGCAAAGCGTCGAATACGCCGACGACATCATACCGGTGCGCCGCGCCATACCCATTGCGACGGCGATGATCAATGCGGGATATGCCAAGGCCCAGGCCGAAGACGCGGCCGGCTATCTCGAAAAGGCGCTCGGCGCCAAGGAACTCGGCCCCGGCGACGTGCTGCGCATCGGCATCATTCAGAAGGGCGAAGAAGCAAAGATCGTCCGTGCCACGATCTATTCCCATAGCCGGCACGTGCTGACCATGGCAGTGGACGACCGCGGCCGTTTCATTCCCGGCGCCGAGCCGGCGAAGCTCGAAGCGGTAGCGGCTGCCTTCGACGACACCGGCAGGCCGGTGATTTCCAGCGGTCACGACCTGCCGAGGGTCTACGACGGCATCTACCGTGCGGCCCTTTCCTACGGCATGAACGCCGACATGATCGCGCTCGTCGTCAAGCTTTTGGCGAGCAATGTCGACTTCCAGGCTCAGCTGAAGCCGACGGATTCGCTCGAAGCCTTCTTCTCGGTCGCCGATGAAAGCGGCAGGGCAACGGAAGATTCGGAACTGCTCTACGTCAACGCCAAATTCGGCGACGCCGAGACGCGGTTCTACCGCTTCCAGGATCCGGACGACAATTCGATCGATTATTTCGACAAGGACGGCAAGAGCATCCGCCAGTTCCTGCTGCGCAATCCCGTTCCGAACGGCCATTTCCGCTCCGGCTTCGGCATGCGCCGCCACCCGATCCTCGGCTTCTCGCGCATGCACACCGGCGTCGACTGGTCCGCTCCGCGCGGCACTCCGATCATCGCGGCCGGAAACGGCGTCGTGCAGAAGGCCGGCTGGGACTCCGGCGGCTACGGCAACCAGACGCTGATCCGCCATGCCAACGGCTATGTGTCGTCCTACAATCACCAGAGCGCGATCGCCAAAAGCGTCAAGCCGGGAACGAAGGTCGTCCAGGGTCAGGTGATCGGCTGGGTCGGTACGACCGGCCTCTCCACCGGCCCGCACCTCCACTACGAACTGATCGTCAACGGCAACAAGGTGGATCCATTGCGTATCCGGCTGCCGGGAGGAAAATCGCTCGGGGGCGAGGCGCTGGCGAAGTTCGAGAAGGAACGCGAACGCATCGACGAGCTTCTCGGCGACGATGCGAAAGAGGTCGCAAGCAAGTAGCCGACCCATCGACGGTATCGCGAACTCGCAAAAAGGCCGCCCGGAGGGCGGCCTTTTTGGCTGTCGGAATGCGAGGCTTACGCGGCTTCCTGGTTCGCCCCCGCCCCGCGCTTGAAGTTCAGACGGTCTGAACCGGCAACGACCTTGATAACCGAGCCATCCGGGAACTCGCCCTGCAGCACTTTTTCGGCCAGCGGATCCTGCACGTATTTCTGGATCGCCCGCTTCAGGGGGCGAGCGCCGTAGGCCGGATCGTAGCCCCTGTCCGCCAGGAAAACGCGTGCATCGTCCTCGAGCTCGAGCGTGATCTTGCGATCCGCGAGGAGCTTGCGCAGCCTTTCGAGCTGAATGTCGACGATCGCGCCCATTTCCGAACGGCGCAGCCGGTGGAACAGGATGATCTCGTCGACGCGGTTCAGGAATTCCGGACGAAAAGCGGCTCTCACCACTTCCATGACCTGATCGCGAACCGCATCGCTGTCCTCGTTTTCGCCGAGTGCGGTCAGGTATTCCGCACCGAGGTTCGAGGTCATGATGATCATCGTGTTCTTGAAGTCGACCGTGCGCCCCTGACCGTCGGTCAGACGCCCATCGTCAAGCACCTGCAGCAGAACGTTGAAGACATCCGGATGCGCTTTCTCGATCTCGTCGAACAGCACGACCTGATAGGGCCGGCGACGGACCGATTCCGTCAGCGCCCCACCCTCCTCATAACCGACATAGCCGGGAGGCGCGCCGATCAGGCGGGCGACCGAATGCTTCTCCATATATTCGGACATGTCGATCCGCATCAGCGCGGTCTCGTCGTCGAAGAGGAAGCGGGCAAGCGCCTTGGTGAGCTCCGTCTTGCCGACCCCGGTCGGACCCAGGAAGATGAAGGAGCCAATCGGCCGGTTCGGATCCTGAAGCCCTGCGCGCGAACGGCGAACCGCCCGTGAGACGGCCTGGACGGCATCGCCCTGGCCGACGACCCATTTCGCCAGCTCGTCTTCCATCCTGAGCAGCTTGTCGCGCTCGCCTTCCAGCATCTTGTCGACCGGAATGCCGGTCCATCGAGACACGATGTGGGCGATGTTGTCGGGGGTCACGACTTCCTGGACCATCGGGTTGGCGCTGGCGCCATCCTGGCTTTCCGCCTCCGTCAGTTCCTTTTCGAGATTCGGGATCACGCCGTAGGCAAGCTCCCCTGCCCGCTGGAACTCGCCGTTGCGCTGCGCGATCTGCAGCTCGTTGCGCGCTTCGTCGAGCTGCTTCTTGAGATCGGCTGCCTGCCCGAGCTTCTGCTTCTCGGCCTGCCAGCGCGCCGTCAATGCGGCTGCCTCCTCTTCGAGCGAAGACAGATCGAGTTCGAGCTTGGCAAGGCGATCCTTGGAAGAAACGTCGGTCTCCTTTTTCAAGGCTTCCCGTTCGATCTTCAGCTGAATGACGCGCCTGTCGAGTTCGTCGAGTTCCTCAGGCTTCGAATCGACCTGCATCCTGAGACGCGAGGCTGCCTCGTCCATGAGGTCGATCGCCTTGTCGGGAAGGAAACGATCGGTGATGTAGCGGTTGGAAAGGGCCGCGGCCGCAACCAGCGCGGAATCGGAGATCCGCACCTTGTGATGCTGCTCGTATTTTTCCTTCAGGCCGCGCAGGATCGAGATGGTATCTTCGACCGTCGGCTCCTCGACCATGACCGGCTGGAACCGGCGGGCAAGGGCCGCGTCCTTCTCGACGTGCTTGCGGTATTCGTCGAGCGTCGTCGCGCCGACGCAGTGCAGCTCGCCGCGGGCGAGTGCGGGCTTCAGGAGGTTCGAGGCATCCATAGCCCCGTCCGCCTTGCCTGCACCGACCAGCGTATGCATTTCATCGATGAAGAGGATGATCTCGCCACCTTCCGAGCGCACTTCGTTCAGCACGGCCTTGAGCCGCTCTTCGAATTCACCGCGGAACTTCGCACCGGCGATCAACGCGCCCATGTCGAGCGCCATCAGGCGCTTGTCCTTCAGGCTTTCAGGCACATCGCCGTTGACGATTCTCAGCGCTAGGCCTTCCGCGATCGCGGTCTTGCCGACGCCCGGCTCGCCGATCAGCACGGGATTGTTCTTCGTCCGGCGCGAGAGCACCTGGATCGTTCGGCGGATCTCGTCGTCCCGGCCGATCACCGGATCGAGCTTGCCTTCCCTCGCCTCGGCGGTCAGATCTCGCGCATATTTCTTGAGCGAATCGAAGCCCTGTTCGGCATTGGCGCTGTCGGCGGTGCGGCCCTTGCGGATTTCGTTGATGACCTGGTTGAGCTTCGTCGGCGTGACGCCCGCCTTGGAGAGGATCGACGCCGTCGCGGCCGAGCTTTCGATCGCCAGTGCCAGGAGCAGGCGTTCGACGGTTACGAAGCTGTCGCCGGCCTTCTTGGCCGCCTCTTCCGCTGCGGTGAACACCTTGGCGAGCGGCTGCGACAGATAGACGGAGCCGTTGCCGCCGGTCACCTTGGGAAGCTTCGCCAAAGCTGCGGCCGTACCGACCTTGGCTTCGCGCGCATTGCCGCCGGCGCGCTCGATAAGCGAAGCCGCCATGCCCTGATCGTCGTCGAGCAATACTTTGAGGACGTGCTCCGGCGTGAATTGCTGGTGCCCTTCGGCCAGTGCATAGGTCTGCGCCGACTGCAGGAAACCGCGGACGCGTTCCGAATATTTTTCGATATCCATTCTCTACCTCCATAGCCCGGCGAGCCCATCATCGTGGCACTGGCCGGCGTTTCAGGATCAGGCTCCCGCATTCGGCAAGCCTTCGAAGCGAAATATGGTGCAGCGCTCTTCGGAATTAAAGAGCGGCAAATGGAGGCAGCAGAGACAATCGCGCGCGAATGCGCTCACGGTGGATGCGGCACGCGTCGAGATCCCACGAAAGCAAAAAGCCCAGCCGTTACGGGCTGGGCCTTTAAGAGAATCGCTGCGGAAGGGTTATTCCGAGGCGGCGAGCGCCGGGGTGCTGCCGTCGGTTTCGGGCTGCGCATCGCCCCCTGCCTCTTCCTGCGCGCCGCGGCGCGGCTGCCGGCGAGGCCGGCTCGTGCTGCGGCGACGGGAAGCCGAGCGACCGGCCGATCCCTGCGCTTCCTCTTCCATGGCGACTTCGGCAGGCATGCCCTCGATCACCGGCTGAGGACCCGAACCGTCGATGACCGGCTGAGGCTCGTTGGCCGGAGCCGCTGCGGCCGACGGAGCGGCCGGCATTTCCTCTGCGTAGCCCTGATCCAGATCGTCCTGATCGCGATCGGAAGAGTCACGTTCCTGATAGTCCTGGCGTTCGTCGCGCTGGAACCGGTCCTGCATCTGAGCCTGCGCAGCCGCGATGATGCGGTTGTAATGCTCGGCATGCTGCAGATAGTTCTCAGCGATCACGCGGTCGCCGGAGCTCTGCGCGTCGCGAGCAAGGGCCGCATATTTTTCGGCGATGTGCTGTGCGGTACCACGAATCTTCACATCCGGGCCGGAGCTGTCGTAGGTCCGCGTCAAGGGATTGGATCCCTTGCGATTGTTGTTGTTGTTGTTTCCGCTGTTGTTGTTATTCCGCCCACGGCCGCGCTTGTTTTGCTGTCCTGGCCTCATAGTCCATTCACCTGAATTTTCTTGATAATGATGATCATGTGGTTCCGCTCTCGGTGCGGAAAGTCCGCACCTGAGAAAACATGCGCCATGACAGATCGCCTCTTCGCGATCTCGGCGCCGGTCAACGTTAAATTAACAGGTACCCGCACAAGGCACTGTCGAACCCTAGCAACTCTTTCTTGAGAGCAATCCCCGTGGCCAGGTCATACTGGAACGAATCCTTGGTCCATGACCTTCTGCCCAGTGCGCGGGGTGAAACTAGCCCGCTTCCTTCGGGATTCCAAGCCCTTTCTTTGCTCTTCCGGAAAAGAGAAGTGCGAGTGCAGCATTTTTTCAACGGTTATTGCTGCGCTCAATATCCTGCTGGAACATCAGGACCCGATCGTTGCCGCCGAGGTCCTTTGCGGCAGAGAGCAAACGAAAGCCCTGCGCTTCGAATAGCGCCGTTACCGCTCGTTTTTGATCGAAACCGATTTCCAAGCCTATTACGCCGTCTGTTTCGAGATGGCGACCAGCGTGAGAAGCAATGGCACGATAGGCATCAAGCCCATCCTCTCCGCCATCAAGTGCGGCGACCGGATCGTGGTATCTCACTTCCGGTTCAAGCTCCGGTATTACATTGGACCGGATATAAGGCGGATTTGAGACGATGATATCGAACCGCCCATCCACCGCCTCGAACCAATTGCTTCGAACGGCTCCGAAGCGCGCCGCCAAGCCATTCCTGCGCGCATTTTCAAGTGCTGTCACCAGAGCGTCTTCCGATATATCGGTACCGAGGCCGTGCGCGTCAAGTACCGCTGCGAGAAGAGCAAGACAAATCGCACCCGTGCCCGTTCCAAGGTCGACGATGCGACAACTCCCCTTGCTTGAAGCGATTCGCCGCGCATGGGGAACCAGGCAGTCGACCAGGGTCTCAGTGTCCGGACGCGGTTCCAGCGTCTCTTTCGAGAGCTTGAGCTTCATGCCGAAGAATTCCCGCTCGCCCAGAATCCGGTAGACCGGCTCGTGCGCCGCGCGGCGCTCGACTGCGGCACGAATGCGAGCCGCATCCTCGTCGCTGACGAGCTCCCTCCCGCGCGTCAGGAGCGCGGCTAGCGCAAGGTCGAGCAGGCCGGAGATCAGGTGGCGTGCATCGAGCCCCGCCGATTCGAGGCCGGCGGCCTTCAGCCTGTCGCGGCTCTCGGCTAGGAGGCTGTCGAGGGTTTGGGCCATTGAAACTCAGTTCTGCCTTTCGCCGAGCAGCGCGAGCTGGCTTGCCTGATGGTCGGCGAGCAGCGCATCCACCACGTCGTCGATCTCACCTTCCATCATTCGGTCGAGCTTGTAGAGCGTGAGATTGATGCGGTGGTCGGTCAGGCGTCCCTGCGGAAAATTGTAGGTGCGTATGCGCTCGGAACGATCGCCGGAACCTACCTGGCTCCTGCGGTCGGCTGAGCGCTCGCTGTCGGCGCGCTGCCGTTCCATGTCATAGAGCCGGGAGCGCAGCACCTGCATCGCCTTGGCACGGTTCTGATGCTGCGACTTTTCCGAACTGGTGACGACGATGCCGGTCGGAATATGGGTTATGCGCACGGCCGAATCGGTCGTGTTGACGTGCTGTCCGCCTGCTCCCGAGGAACGCATCGTATCGACGCGGATATCCTCCGGGCGGACCTCGATGTCGATCTCTTCGGCCTCCGGCAACACCGCGACCGTCGCGGCCGATGTATGGATCCGGCCGCTCGCTTCCGTCTCGGGCACGCGCTGCACCCGGTGGACGCCGGACTCGAATTTCAACCGCGAGAAGACACCGCGTCCCGATACCGTTGCGATGATTTCCTTGTAGCCGCCGGCCTCGCCCTCGCTCGCGGACAGCACTTCGACGCGCCAGCCCTTGCCCGCCGCGTATCGCTCGTACATGCGGAAGAGATCGCCGGCAAAGAGGGCGGCTTCCGAGCCACCCGTACCGGCCCGGATTTCGAGGATCGCACTCTTTTCGTCGGCCGCATCCTTCGGCAGGAGCAGGATCTGGATTTCCTGCTCGAGCGCTTCGATCTTCTCTTCGACTTCGGGCTTTTCCATCTCCGCGAGGTCGCGCATCTCCTTGTCGGTCGCCCGGTCGGCAAGCATTGCTGCGATGTCGGCAAGCTCGGCAGTCGCCTTTTCATAGGCGCGAATCTTCGAGACGACCGGCTGCAGCTCGGAATATTCCGAGGCCAGCTTCACGTAAACGTCGGCCGACGGGCCGGCGGACATGCGCGCCTCGATTTCGCCGAACCGCCGCTCCAGTTCGCGCATCTTTTCAACGGGAAGCTTTGCCAAATCTCACTCCAAATGCACTCGCCTCGCCCGGATCGCGTCCGGACGGAGACGAGAGCCCTCTTGTTCAATCTAAACCGGTATGCCGTTCGCCGCAGCGAAATCGACCAGGAGCTGGCGGATCGACGTGTCGGACTTGACGTCGTCGAGCGCCGCCTCAAGGAGTTCGTTGAGCCTGCCGGCATCGAGCGCCAGGAGCATCGCCTTGACCGGCCCGACAGCCGTCGGCGACATCGAAACCGACCGGAAGCCGAGCCCGAGCAGCGCCATGGCCGAAAGCGGTTTGCTTGCCATCTCGCCGCAAAGCGTCACGGGCGTGTTGTTGCGCTCGCCGGCCCGCACGATCTCCCGGAGAATCCGCAGGAAAGGCCGGCCGAGAATGTCGAAACGTTCGGAAACACGCGCATTACCGCGGTCGACCGCCATGGCGAACTGGAAGAGATCGTTCGAGCCGACCGAAACGAAATCGACTTCGGCCATCAGTTCGTCGAGCTGCCAAAGCAGCGCCGGCACTTCCAGCATCGCCCCGAACTGCAGCTTGCGCGGCAACTGTTCGCCGAGCTTCGATTGGCGCTCGATCTCCTTCTGCAGGAGTTCTCGCGCGCTCTTCAGCTCCGCGACTTCCGTTACCATCGGCAGCATCATCTTGAGCTCGGCGCCGACCGTCGCTCTCAGCATTGCCCGGAACTGGGTACGCAGGAGACCGGGCCGGTCGAGCGACAGCCTGATGGCGCGCCAGCCGAGCGCCGGGTTCTCCTCTTCCGCGGCACGGAAATAGGGAACGACCTTGTCGCCGCCGATATCCAGCGTCCGGAATGTGACCGGCTTCCCCGCCGTCTGCTTCATGACGTTGCGGTAGAAAGCTTCCTGCTCCTCGGCCTTGGGCATGGTCGAAGCGATCATGAATTGCAGTTCGGTCCGGAAGAGACCGATACCTTCGGCACCAGCCTCGTTCAGATGGGGCAAGTCGACCAGCAGCCCGGCATTCATCTGCAACGTAATGCGCTTGCCGTCCTTCGTCAGAGGCTCGACATCCCTGAGAGCGCGGAACTGCGCCTGCCTGCGCGCACGGAAGCGCACTTTCTCCTCGTAAGCGCGCTGCAGATCGGCCATCGGCCGCAGATGCACCTTCGCATCGTCGCCGTCGACGATGATCGCATCGCGGTTTTCGGCGAGCGCCACTGCCCCTGCCGCCTGACCGACCACCGGAATGCCCATGGCGCGGGCGACGATGACCACATGGCTGGTGACCGCCCCCTCCTCCAGCACAAGGCCGCGCACGTTCTCGCGGGGATAGTCGAGCAACTCCGCAGCGCCCATGGCGCGCGCGACGACGATTGCGTCATTGGGGAAATCGGCAGCCGAAAGCTTGGCGCCATAACCCGAAAGCTGGCGCAACAGCCGGTTCGCAAGATCGTCGAAATCGTGCATCCGCTCGCGCAGATACGGATCGGTCAGCCGGATCATCCGCGCCTTGGTCTCGCTCTGCACCCGCTCCACCGCCGCTTCCGCCGTAAGGCCGTTGCGGATCGCCTCCTCGAGCTTTCTCACCCAGCCGCGGTCGTGGGCGAACATGCGGTAGGTCTCCAGCACCGCGCGGTGCTCGCCCTCCATCGAGACGTCGCGGCGCGACAGCATGTCGTCGATGGAGATGCGCAGCGACCCGAGCGCTTCCGCAAGCCGCTGCAGCTCCTGCTCCGTGTCCTCGTTGAGCAGATTGGTGACGACGATGCGAGGCTCATGCAGGACGACGTAACCGAGTCCTATGCCTTCGCCGTAGCTGTTGCCCTCGATCGTCACCGGGCGGGACAGATCGAGCTCGAGCCCGGGCTTGGTGATCTTCTTGAGCTCGCCGGTCGCAACCATCTCGGCGAGCACCATGGCGGTCGTTTCCAGCGCCTCGACCTCGTCCTCGCGATAGTTGCGTTGCGCCTTGTTCTGCACGACGAGGACGCCGAGCGCGCGGCCCGTGCGCAGGATCGGAACGCCGAGGAAAGAGTGATAGATCTCTTCGCCCGTCTCGGGCAGGTAGGTGAAGGCCGGGTGCGACTGGGCATCGGAGAGATTGAGCGGCCGCGCCGAAGCGGCAATCGTGCCGACGAGGCCCTGTCCCATCTTCAGTTGCGCCAGGTGCACCGCCGTCTTGTTCAGGCCTTCGGTCGCGTAAAGTTCGAGCACGCCATCGGAGCGCAGCACGTAAACCGAGCACACTTCCGCAACCATGTTCTGCGCTATCTGGCGCACGATCCGGTCAAGGCGCTCCTGCGGCTCGAGCGGTTCCGCCATGAGCTCGCGCAACCGCTTGAGGAGAACGCGCGGACCTGCGGAAAGGTCTCTCATCGCGTGGGGTCTCCTGAATAAGAATAAACGTCGGGCCCATGCGGGACGCCGCGGCCTCTGCATGCATCCTCGAAGCGAAATCGATCCGAGGACAAGTTCATGCAGCAGTTCCAATCACTAAAGCGACGTCTTCCGTGCCTTTTCAGACGCGCGGCGCCGGGTCGCGAATCCCAAATCAAATGCCTGCCGTTTAACTCTTATCCAGACCGTAGACGGAATGCAAAGTGCGAACGGCCAATTCGGCGTAAGGTCCGTCGATCAGGATGGAGATCTTGATTTCCGAGGTGGTGATCGCCTTGATGTTGATCCCCTTGTCGGCAAGTGCCCGGAACGCGGAAGCGGCGACGCCCGCATGGCTGCGCATGCCGATGCCGATCACCGAGACCTTGACGAGGCCCGACTCCGACTGAATGACGTCATAGCCGATCTTTTCCTTGTTATCCCCCAGAACCCTGAGGGCCTTGTCGACGTCGCCGGACGGCACGGTGAAGGTCATGTCGGTCTTCGAGCCGTCTTCCGAAATGTTCTGGACGATCATGTCGACATTGATATGGGCTTCCGCAAGCGGCCCGAAGATCGCGGCGGAAACGCCCGGCCGGTCGGCCAGGCGGCGCAGCGAGATCTGTGCTTCATCCTTGGCATAGGCGATGCCGGTTACGACTTCCTGTTCCACGATCTCATCCTCATCACAAATCAGCGTTCCGGGCGGGTTCATGAGATCACCCATGCCCGGCGCATCGGGGTCCTCGAAAGAAGAACGCACGAAGGTGCGTACCTTGTGCACCATGGCGAGCTCGACCGAGCGTACCTGCAGCACCTTGGCGCCGAGAGACGCCATTTCCAGCATTTCCTCGAAAGCGATCTTCTTCAAACGCCGGGCCTTCGGCTCGATGCGCGGGTCCGTCGTGTAGACGCCGTCGACGTCGGTGTAGATGTCGCAGCGATCGGCCTTGACGGCGGCTGCGATCGCGACGGCGGAGGTGTCCGAGCCGCCGCGGCCGAGCGTCGCCAGGCGGTTGTCCGGGCCGAGACCCTGGAAGCCGGCGACGACCGCCACCTGACCCTCGCCCATGCGTCGGATGACGTCGGCGCCGTCGATTTCGAGAATGCGGGCCGCACCATGGGCGTTGTCGGTCTTGATCGGCAACTGCCAGCCCTGCCACGAGCGGGCGTTGATGCCCATCGACTGCAGCGCGATCGCGAGCAGGCCGGAGGTCACCTGTTCGCCTGAGGCGACGACCGCGTCATATTCGCGCGCATCGTAGAACGGGGCGTTCGAGCCCGCGACCTTCGGCATGTTTTCGACCCAGCCGACCAGCTCGTTGGTCTTGCCGGACATGGCGGAAACCACGACAGCAACCTCGTGGCCGGCATCGACTTCGCGTTTCACATGGCGGGCGACATTGTGGATGCGGTTCAAATCTGCGACGGAGGTCCCGCCGAATTTCATCACGATGCGTGCCATTTCGCCTCTACCGTACCACCATGTTTGCGCGCCCGATGCGGCGACCTTGGAGCGTCCAAGAAGACGCGCGTCGCCGTAGACGCGACAGGAAAACGCCCCCGCCGGCGCCTGACGATCAAAAAGCTTGAAGGAGACTTCTCGGACATCGGCCAGTCACCGCCTCGGGGAGCGGAAAGTCGCGGCGTCTCTTAGCGGATCAGCGGGCTGCGTGCAATGGCCGTCAGCGCGGTGGCCAAGAGCGTAACTCTCGCTCAGGGAGAACCGATATCGATTCAAAACCGCTTGCATCTCGATACTAGTTCTGTCAATCTCACTTCAGACGCAGGGCGGTGGCCGCCCAACGGGAGGAAGGACAATGCGCAAAGTCATCATGTGGGACATGGTCAGTGTCGACGGGTTTTTCGAGGCGCCGGGGCATGACATCGGCTGGTTCGTTTTCGAAGACGAACTCGACGCCTATATCCGCGAAACGCAGTTCGAGGCCGGCACACTGCTCTTCGGCCGCACCACCTACGAACTCATGGCCGCCTATTGGCCCTCGTCGGAGGATCATATCGCCGCCTTCATGAACGGCGTCGAGAAATACGTCTTCTCCAGGACGCTCAGGAGCGCCGACTGGAACAACACGACCCTTGTTTCCGGCGATGCCGCCGACGAGGTCAGGCGCCTGAAAGAACGCGAAGGCGGCGCAATCTTCATCTTCGGCAGCGCCGATTTCGCTTCGACGCTGATCGCTCAAGGACTCGTCGATGAATACCGTCTCGGCATCAATCCGGTGCTGCTCGGCAAGGGCACGCCCCTCTTTCAAAACGTTGCCGAGCGGACGAAGCTCGAGCTTACTCAGGTCCGTCCTCTGAAGTCCGGTGTCGTCATCCTGCATTACCGGCCGGAATTGGCGTGATCGGCGAAGGAGGAGGCTATGGAGAACCGTCTTTCCATCTATGCGCCGCAGGCGCTCGCCCTGCTCAGGATCGTGACCGCTCTGCTCTTCGTTCATGCCGGCATGGTGCTCCTCTTCCAGGTCCCGGCATCGACCCATCCGCTGCCGCCGCCGGAAATGAAGCCGATCCTCCTGGTGGCCGGCATCCTGGAACTCGCCGGCGGCGCTTTGGTGCTCGTCGGGCTCTTCACCCGCGCGGCGGCCTTCATCCTGTCGGGCATGATGGCCGTCGCCTATTGGGGCTTTCATGCACCGATGAACATGTGGCCCGCCAACAATATGGGCAGCGCCGCAATTCTCTTCAGCTTCATCTATCTCTATCTGGTTTTCGCCGGCGCGGGCGCCTGGAGCCTTGACGCTCGCCGGGTGCGAGCCTCAGGCCCTTGACATCCCCCGCCGATCGTCCGACTTCAGCATCGGATCGATGAGCTACAGCGAGCTTTGCGCGCCCGATGAGGACGCGCGGCACCGAAAGAACGAGGCAAGGAGGCTCTCATGAGCGAGACGGCGCGCACGACGATCGACCAGAGCGAGGTGGACCGCTTCTCGGCCATGGCGGCCGAATGGTGGGATCCGACCGGCAAGTTCCGCCCGCTGCACAAATTCAATCCCGTGCGCCTCGCCTATATACGTGACAGGGTCTCGGAGCATTTCGGCCGCGATCCGAAAAGCCGGCAGCCGCTCGAAGGGCTGCGAGTCCTCGATATCGGCTGCGGCGGCGGGCTTCTTTCCGAGCCGATGGCCCGGATGGGAGCGGACGTCGTCGGGGCCGACGCCTCGGAAAAGAACATCGGCGTCGCCAAAACGCATGCGGCCGGGAGCGGCGTCAGCGTCGAATATCGCGCCGTAACGGCGGAGGCCCTTGTTGAAGCCGGCGAGAGCTTCGACGTCGTTTTGAACATGGAGGTGGTCGAGCATGTCGCGGACGTCGAATTCTTCATGACCACCTGCGCGCATATGGTGCGCCCGGGCGGCCTGATGTTCGTTGCAACCATCAACCGCACGCTGAAAGCGGCAGCACTCGCGATCTTCGCGGCCGAAAACGTGTTGCGCTGGCTGCCGCGCGGTACCCACCAATATGAAAAGCTGGTGCGGCCGGAGGAGCTCGAAAAGCCTCTCGCCGCAAGCGGCATGGAGATTGCCGACCGCACCGGCGTCTTCTTCAATCCGCTGGCCAACCAGTGGAACCTGTCGAAGGATATGGACGTCAATTACATGATCGTGGCGAAACGGCCGATCTGAGCCCTGTTATCGTCAGTTCGTGTCGTCCGGCAGCACCGGCAATGGGGCGATCTCGATTCCCTCCTCTATGAGGGCAATCGCCTCTTCCGCCGTCGCCTTGCCGATCAGCCCGCGCTGGTCGGCTTCGCCGTAATGAATCTTGCGCGCCTCGTCCGGGAAGCGCTCGCCGACGTCTTCCGCGTTCTCGCGGATCGATTTCACCAGTTCCTTGAGCTTGGCGACCGCTTCCTTCTGCGCCTGATCCATCACCAGCTCGCGGCGCGCCTCCTTCTTGCGCGCCGTTGAGACGGCGGGCGCCATCAGTTTCTTGCTGACGGAAACGGAACCGCAACTGGGGCAGGCGACCAGACGCCGCTCGACCTGCCGGTCGAAATCGTCGCTCGAGGAGAACCAGCCTTCGAAGTCGTGGCCCTCGTCACAGGCAAGATTGTAGTGGATCACGCTGCAGCGCCTCCTTTTCCCGCCGGAACCACCTCATCCAACACGAAGCTGCGCGCGTTCCTGAGGTTGGGAATCTTCTCGCGCGCCGCGTGCACCGCCGCCACATCGATCCCGGCGACGATGATTTCCTCGCCGGTCGGAGCGGCTTCGGCCAGCACCCTGCCCCAGGGATCGATGATCATCGAGTGGCCGAAGGTTTCCCGGCCATCCTCATGCGTGCCCGCTTGAGCGGCGGCAATAACGAAGAGCCCGTTTTCGATGGCCCGAGCGCGTAACAGGATTTCCCAATGCGCTTCGCCGGTCTGGCGCGTGAACGCAGCCGGCACCGTCATGATCTCGGCTCCGGCCACGGCCTGCTGACGAAACAGCTCGGGGAAACGGACATCGTAGCAGATCGAAAAGCCGAGTTTGCCGAAGGGGAGATCCGCTATACGCGCGGTACTACCCGGATGGTAGGCGGCGCTCTCGCGCCAGCTCTCGCCGTTCTCCAGATCCACGTCGAACATATGGATCTTGTCGTAGTCACAGATCTTCGCGCCGTCAGGCCCGAACAGGAAGCCGCGATTGGCAATCTTTCCATCCGCGCGAGCGATCGGCGTCGAGCCGACATGCAGGTAGAGGCCGAGCTCGCGGGCAAGCCGGGATGCCTCGCGAATGACGACGTCGTTCTCCCCATCCTTCAACACTGACCGCAAACCCGTCCGGTCGCGCTGGACCGCTCCGGTCATCTCCGGCGTCTGGACATAGGTTGCACCCCGCGAAGCGGCTTCACGCACCAGCTTCGCCATCGTCTCCGCATTTCGTGCGGGATCGACACCGGAGCACATCTGGACGGCGGCAGCCTTGAACGTCATCGCTTTCTTTCTCCCAAGCGGAACTCTGGATCGGAACGATCCGGCATCGCAGCACTCATCTCTTTTTCGGATGGGCAGGACTGTCGTGACATTCCGCTTCAGGCCGCGAGCATATCGTCGAGCTTGCCGGCACGATCGAGCGCATGCAGCTCGTCGCAGCCGCCGACGGGAACATCATTGATGATGATTTGCGGGAACGTCCTGCCGCCCCTGGATTTTTCCATCATCTCCTGGCGAAGTTCAGGCGCATAAGTGGCGTCATACTCGGTGAAGTCGACACCTTTGCTTTCCAGAAGTTTCTTCGCCCTCGTGCAATAGCCGCAGAACTGACGCGTATAAATGACGACCGAAGCCATGGTCTCCAACTGCTCCTTCACCGGCATCGATCGCCGGACATTTCTTGTCATATAGGACCGGACATGGCCCTTGCAAAGGTCAAAACCGTGACGTCTCCGGCGCCCGCACGCTTCAGCGCCCGTGTCGCAGCGGCGACGGTCGCGCCGGTCGTATAGACGTCGTCTACGAGAACGATGCGCTTGCCCGCGAGTTCCCGCTTCGCGCCTTCGGGGACTGCGAAGGCGCCGCGGACATTCTCCTCGCGTGCCCTGGCGCCAAGTCCGACCTGGCGGCTCGTGCGCTTGATGCGGCGAAGAACATCCGGTCGATAGGCTCTTGCGGAACGTTCGGCAATGACGCGTGCAAGCTCCGCCGCCTGATTGAACTTGCGCCTCCAGAGGCGGAGCGCATGGAGCGGAACCGGCACGATCATGTCCGCCGCTGCCACGGCACCGTCGCCGGCGCGGATCATCCACTCGGCCATCATGGGTGCAAGGTCGGTGCGATCACGGTATTTCAAGCCATGCACGAGATCGCGGACGATTCCTTCGTGAATGGCCACCGAGCGCAGCCTGTCGAAGACCGGAGGATTGGCGATGGCCTCGGGCGAAACCGCGCCCTCGCCAGGATCATAGGCGAAGGGCAAGCCCAGAACCTCGCAATAGGGCCGCTCGATGAGCGGCATGCCTGCCCAGCAGGAAGCGCAGACGGCATGGGCATGGCCGGTCAGCCGGCCGCATCCCGAGCAGACGGGCGGAAAGACGAGATCGACCGCCTGGGCCGCAATCCGGCGGAGCATGCCCGCCCAATCCATCGCCCGGTTTTCCTGCCCGCCCCGTTTCATGCGCTTGACTTGATTCGTGTTGCTGTCTGTCGCGTTAGACCCTAACTGAGCAGAGGACGAAGGGGGCAGCAAGTTTTAAAGCGCTGCAGCGGCCTCTGCGCGCCCGACAAGACACGCGGCGCTGTAGGGTTTCTGTCGCACCCCGCGATTTCGGAGAGACTGTCGTGGAAATCATCTTTGACCAGAGCCTCGTCGAGGCACACCGCCGGCGCGCACTGCGCCAGGCCGACGAGAAGGCAGGCTTCCTGCTCGACATCGTCGCACAGGAACTTGCCGAGCGCGTAAGCGTCGTCGAACGGCAGTTCGAAACGGCCATGGAGCTGCACGGCTATACGGGTGCCGCCGCGCGCAGCCTTTCCACGACCGGCAAGGTCGGCGCGATCGAGCGGGTGGAAACCGACAGCGCCTTCGGTTCGGCCGACGAGCCGGTGACGGAAGCACCTCTGGAGCGTATCCCGGCCGACCCGGCGTCGCTCAGTCTCCTCGTGTCGCCACTGTCGCTCCATCTTACCAATGATACGCCCGGCGTCTTCATCCAGGCGCGCCGCGTGCTGAAGCCCGACGGGTTGTTCCTTGCCGCAATACCCGGCAGCGGCACGCTGCAGGAACTGCGCGAGGCGCTTCTCGCAGCCGAGGCGGAACTGACGGGCGGGGCGAGCCCACGGGTAATCCCCTTCGCCGACGTGCGCGACATGGGAGCCCTTCTGCAGCGGGCGGGCTTTGCCCTGCCGGTGGCGGATACCGAGACGTACACCGTCCGCTACGATTCGCTCTTCGGCCTCATCCGCGACTTGCGCGCAATGGGCATGACGAACCCGCTGGCTTCGCGCAACCGCAAGCCGATGCCGCGGCGCTTCTTTCTCAGAGCCGCAGAAATCTACGCGCAGCGCTTCTCCGATCCGGACGGGCGCATCCGCGCGACCTTCTCGATCATTTATCTTTCGGGCTGGGCGCCGCACGAGAGTCAGCAGAAGCCGCTCAAACCCGGCTCGGCGAAGCAGAGATTGTCCGACGCACTTGGCGCGAGCGAGCACAAACTCAAGGATGACGGCGAGCCGTGATCTGAGCTCTTAGAGCACTTCCAGGAAAAGTGTGTAACGGTTTTCCGTCCGGAAGTGCGTTGGATCAAATGGTTGGAGCATTCAGTGTTTCTATGAACACGTTGAAATGCTCTAGATCCAGGCCGCCTCGATCGTGTCGGTGACGAAGGTCAGCATGCCGAGCAGTGCGCCGGAGAAATTCTGCAGGCCGATGAGAAGGCCGACCGAGATCAGCGCGGCCAGGAGTCCGTATTCCACCGCCGTAGCGCCGTCGTGGTCTCGAAACAGGCGTCTCAGCCTCTCCATTGGTCCTCCAGCCGCTCAGAGCACTTGCCGGAAAAGCGTATAACGGTTTCCGTCCGAAGTGCGTCGTTTCAAAAGGTCGAGGCGTTTCGGCGCTTCAACGCAAGCACGCAACGTTTCAACGGCAAACGAGGCGTCGCCTCGCCACAGGTCAACCGCAAGCGGTGCCTTTCGGCGCTCCGCTGCGATCAGCATCCACTCCTGCTGCCATCGGCGTCGATGATGCAGACGGCACCCGGCATCTCCTGAAGCACGCTGCGCCGAACGG
Source organism: Sinorhizobium sp. M4_45 (assembly GCF_002885915.1). Taxonomy (NCBI): domain Bacteria; kingdom Pseudomonadati; phylum Pseudomonadota; class Alphaproteobacteria; order Hyphomicrobiales; family Rhizobiaceae; genus Sinorhizobium; species Sinorhizobium sp. M4_45. Next base: position 28,174 of record NZ_NWVE01000018.1, on the reverse strand, counting down.
TGTAGCGCTTGGCCGTACCGCCCGAGGGTATGGAGCCCGTCGAGATGTTGTCGTAGTCGATCGGCGTGTTCGCAAGCATTCGCTTGTCGCCCTTGGACGACAGCATCGGCGTCAGGATGAGCGTCAGCGCGATGACCGCCGTGCCGAACAGCAGCGACAGATTGAGCACGCCTGTCCGGCGGGACTGGCTCGTCACCAGATCCTTGTCCTGAACCGTCCTCCAGAAATCCTCGTCCACCATCCCAGCCTCATGCAACACGTAAAGAGCGGCGGGCGAAGCACCCTTCCCAAAGCCTCGTCCTGACCACACCTGCCCGAAAACGGCGCCGTCGAAGTGACGCGCGCCGGAACTGACCCCATCTTGCCCAAGGGTGATAAACGTTCGATTAACGAATTATCGAATTTCGCGGGATTGCGCACCAACAGCGGGGCTCTTGACGCTCCAACTTCGAAGCTACGCACGTCCGCACGGAAAGCCGTTACACACTGTTCCCGCAAGCGCTCTTAGAGCAAATCCATCAGGAACGGGATCAGCGGCTCGTCGGCGGGCGGCATGGCGTAGTCGCGCAACGCCTTCGGGCGCACCCACTTGATAGCTTGGCCTTCGCGGCCTTCGGCAAACCCCTCGTAGCGACGGCAGATGTAAAGCGGCATCAGGAGGTGAAAGTCGTCGTAGCCATGGCTCGCGAATGTGAGCGGCGCCAGGCAGGCGACTTTGGTGCGGATGCCGAGCTCCTCTTCGAGCTCGCGGATCAACGTCTCCTCCGGGGTCTCGCCACTCTCGACCTTACCGCCCGGGAACTCCCACAGGCCCGCGAGAGGCTTGCCTTCCGGGCGTTGCGCCAGCAGAACGCGTCCATCGGAATCGACGAGCGCGCAGGCGGCGACGAGCACGATCTTCTTATCCTGCATGTCCATCAGACTTTCGGCGTTCGATAGAGATAGCGGTAGACCTCGGTGAAACCGGCCTTGCGATAGAGCTCGATCGCAGCCTGGTTGTCGGCCTCCACCTGCAACCAGGCCTTCTTTGCGCCCTTGAGACGTGCCCAACGGAGCGAGGCGTCGAGAAGAGCACTGCCGACGCCGCGTCGACGCACCGCTTCGGCAACCGCGAACTGCATGATCCCGGCAAGATCGTTGTCGTGGACGACGAGCGACACCGCCGTCGGCCCGGTCTTACGGTCCTCGAACAGGAACAGGCCGCACTCGGGCTTGATGGCGTTGATGATCCCGGTCAGCGCCTCCTTGGCTTCCGGAGGATCCCCGCCGATCAGAATGCGGGCATCCACGAAACGGCCGATATCCTTGATCGGAAGATGGTCGATGCCTTCGCTGAAATCGCGATCTGCCAGGTCGAGCGTCAGGACCAGGCTGTGAGCGAACGACGTCCAGCCCTCGCCATCCATATGGTCGATCATCTTCGGCGGCGTCAGCGGCGTCTGGCGAACCGTAAGGGTACGGTTGGATTGCGCAAAAAGCCGGCGCGCCTTCTCCAGACGGATGGGTATGTCGCGATAGTCGGACGGGTCCAGCGGGTTGACGGAATTCAGGCGCTTGGAAGGGTGCCCCGCCGTCAGACGGATAAGCCAGCTGCCGTCATATTGCACCGACGAGGCCGGCCAGGCGCGAAAACCGACCGCCTCCAGCCGCCGCACGCTCGGTAAATCGACCGCGACCGTTTCCCCGTTCCCCGCCCCGTTGCCGGGCGGCTCTCTGCCGTTCGTTGTCATGTCCATAGCCTTGAATGCTGCGGGGCCGGGAAGAGCGCGCGGCCGTCCGGCCGCAACCGCTCTCAACGCCTCAACCGTGTCAGCTTCTGTAATCGCCGTTGATTTCGACATATTCCTTGGTCAGGTCGCAGGTATAGACCGTGGCGTGGCCCGAACCCAGACCGATATCGACGCGGATCGGAATGGTCTCGCCCTGCATGACCGCAGTCGCGGCCGCTTCCGAATAGGCCGGATCGCGCTCGCCCTCGACTGCGACGCGGATATCGCCGAACCAGATCGCCAGCCGGTCGCGCTCGGCCATCTCTCCCGACTTGCCGACAGCCATGACGACGCGTCCCCAATTGGCGTCCTCGCCCGCAACCGCCGTTTTGACGAGCGGCGAATTGGCTATCGAAAGCGCGATGCGTTTGGCGGCGGCATCGTTTTCCGCGCCCTCGACCGTCACCTCGACCATCTTGCGCGCGCCCTCGCCGTCGCGCACGACCTGCAACGCCAGATCACGCAGCAGATCGCCGAGCGCGGCACGGAACCCGTCGAGACGCGGGTCGGCCGCGTCCTCGACCTTAGCCTGGCCATCGTCCGCCGCCGCACCGGTCGCAAACAGCATCAGCGTGTCGGAGGTGGACGTGTCGCTGTCGACCGTCACCGAATTGAAGGTGGGTTCGACGCCTGCCTGAAGCAGCGCCTGAAGTGCCGCCGGGGCAATGTCGGCATCGGTGACGACGAAGGAGAGCATGGTCGCCATGTCGGGCGCGATCATCCCGGCGCCCTTGGCGATCCCGTTGATCGTGACCCTGACACCGCCGATCTCGGCGCTGCGGGTGGCAACCTTCGGATAGGTATCGGTCGTCATGATCGCTTTGGCCGCTTCGAACCAGAAGTCCTGGGTAGCGGACGCGGCAAGCTTATCGAGAACACCGGCGAACTTGGTGGCGTCGAGCGGCTCGCCGATGACGCCCGTCGACGCCAGGAAGACCTCCGCCTCGCTGCAGCCGACGGCCTTTGCCGCGGCCTCGGCCGTGAGCCTGGTCGCCTCCCGGCCCTTCTTGCCGGTGAACGCGTTGGCATTGCCGGAGTTGACGACGACGGCGCGCGCAATGCCGCCCGGCAGGTTCTGCCGGCAATGGTCGACCGGAGCTGAGGGGCACTTCGACCGCGTGAACACGCCCGCCACGGATGCCGGCCGGTCGAAGAGCATCATCAGCACGTCGGTCCGGTTCTTGTACTTGATCCCTGCGGCAGCGGTCGCCATGCGTACGCCGCGAAGGGCCGGCATTTCGGCAAAGGTTTTCGGAGCAAGCGGAGAGACGGAACCGGACATGGATTGAACCTGCTTTTCAGAAGCCTCGAACGTTGTGCGAAATGCCCGAACGGCATTCAGCCGTCGGGCATCCGGATCTTTGAAGGCGGAGCGGAGCAAATGCGAGCGACCTCCGCTCGGGGGCCGCCTCCCTAAGAGGCCGCCCGGCCGTAATTACTTGGTTTCCTGCGGCTTGCCGGCCTCGTCATAGGCCTTCTTGAGCGCCGGATCGGAGATTTCGACGGCAGTGCTCTCCTTGGCGGAATTCAGAAGCTCGAGGTACTTGTCGCGCATGACGAGCTGGCGAACCTGCGGCTCGACCTGTTCGAGTGTCGGCGGAGCCTGGGGACGCTTGTCCTCGAGGAGGATCACATGGAAGCCGAACTGCGTCTTGACCGGTGTCTTCGTATAGGCGCCCTTTTCGAGCGCAAAGGCGGCCGTCTCGAATTCAGGTACCATGCGGCCCTTGGTGAAGTAGCCGAGATCGCCGCCCTCTTCCTTGTTCGGGTCGGTGGACTTGGCCTTGGCAAGGTCGGCGAAGTTCTTGCCCGCGTCGAGTTCCTTGATGACGTCCTTCGCCTCGTCTTCGGTCTTGACGAGGATATGGCGGGCCTTGACCTCTTCCTGCGGCGGAATCGCTGCGACTTCCTTGTCGTAGCGCGCCTTCACTTCTTCCGCCGTTACGGCATCGACCACGTGCTTCTTGAAGAAGGCGTTGTGCAACTCGCGTTCGGTCAGGAACGCGACGCGCTGCTTGAACGCCTCGTCGTTCTGAAGCCCTTCCTTCTCGGCGTCCTTCAAAAGAAGCTTCACGTCGATGACGGCCGAAAGTGCTGCTGCGCGCTTCTGCTCGTCGGGCATCCGCTGGAGCTGCGGATCGAGGCTCATGATTGCGAGATCAAGTTCCGACTGGTGGATTTCCTGGTCCCCGACTTTGGCAATGACCGGGTCGGTCCCTTCGGCGCGGGCGACACCCGCCGCGATCACCGCGACCAGTGCCGCGGCCGCAAGGGTCTTGTATCTAGACATGTTTCTAACCTTTCACCATTGGCCGCCAGCGCGATTGGCTCCGGCCCCGGGGGCTGCACAACAACCAGAATGTGGCGGTTCTGTAGCCGTCCGGCCGTGCAAGTGCGTTGACATAATCCGACCCCCCTCTTATCTGTCACGCAACCTCGCGTCCAGAACAGTTTCCGGGCGTTTCGCGGCGTGACGCGGTTTTTCGACCGCTCGCCTGAAACCCCAGGCGACAAATAAGGAAAGGACCATTTGCATGGTCAGTCTCGGCGGCTTTGCCCGCAAGTTGTTTGGTTCCGCCAACGATCGCCGCGTCCGCGGCTACAAGGGCCGGGTGGACGCCATCAATGCTCTCGAAGCCGAAATGAAGGCGCTGAGCGACGAGGCCCTGGCGGCGAAGACGGCGGAATTTCGCAGTGAGCTCGCCGGCGGCAAGACCCTGGACGACATTCTCGTGCCGGCCTTTGCGGTCGTGCGCGAGGCTGCGCTCCGCGTCCTCGGGCTGCGCCCCTTCGACGTCCAGCTGATCGGCGGCATGATCCTGCATGAGCGAGCCATCGCGGAAATGAAGACCGGCGAAGGCAAGACGCTCGTCGCCACCCTGCCGGTCTATCTCAACGCGCTCGCCGGCAAGGGCGTGCATGTAGTCACCGTCAACGACTACCTCGCCCAGCGCGATGCGGGCATGATGGGCCGCATCTACGGCTTCCTCGGCATGACCACCGGCGTCATCGTCCACGGTCTCTCCGACGAACAGCGCCGCGACGCCTATGCCTGCGACGTCACCTATGCGACGAACAACGAGCTCGGCTTCGACTATCTGCGCGACAACATGAAGTACGAGCGCTCCCAGATGGTGCAGCGCGGCCACTTCTTCGCCATCGTCGACGAGGTCGACTCGATCCTGGTGGACGAGGCGCGCACCCCGCTGATCATCTCCGGCCCGCTCGACGACCGCTCCGATCTCTACAACACCATCAATGAGTTCATTCCGCGCCTGTCGCCGGAAGACTATGAAATCGACGAGAAGCAGCGCTCGGCCAATTTTTCGGAAGAAGGCACCGAGAAGCTCGAGAACATGCTGCGCGAGGCCGGCCTGCTGAAGGGCGAGTCGCTCTACGACATCGAGAACGTGGCGATCGTTCACCACGTCAACAACGCGCTCAAGGCCCACAAGCTCTTCACCCGCGACAAGGATTACATCGTACGCAACGGCGAGATCGTCATCATCGACGAGTTTACCGGCCGCATGATGCCCGGCCGCCGCTACTCCGAAGGCCAGCACCAGGCGCTCGAAGCCAAGGAAAAGGTGCAGATCCAGCCCGAAAACCAGACGCTCGCCTCGATCACCTTCCAGAACTATTTCCGCATGTACGACAAGCTTGCCGGCATGACCGGTACGGCTGCGACGGAAGCGGAGGAATTCGGCAACATCTACGGCCTCGAAGTTCTCGAGGTGCCGACCAACCTGCCGATCAAGCGCGTCGACGAGGACGATGAGGTCTATCGCACCGTCGGCGAAAAATTCAAGGCGATCATCGACGAGATCAAATCCGCACATGAGCGCGGCCAGCCGATGCTCGTCGGCACCACCTCCATCGAGAAATCCGAACTTCTCGCCGATATGCTGAAGAAGAGCGGCTTCTCCAAGTTCCAGGTGCTGAACGCCCGCTACCACGAGCAGGAAGCCTATATCGTCGCGCAGGCCGGCGTCCCCGGCGCGGTCACGATCGCCACCAACATGGCCGGCCGCGGCACCGACATCCAGCTCGGCGGCAACCCCGACATGCGCATCCAGCAGGAGCTGGCCGATGTCGAGCCCGGCCCGGAGCGCGAAGCGCGCGAAAAGGCGATCCGGGAAGAGGTTCAGAAGCTCAAGGAAAAGGCGCTCGCCGCCGGCGGGCTCTACGTTCTTGCCACCGAACGGCACGAAAGCCGCCGCATCGACAACCAGCTGCGTGGCCGCTCGGGCCGCCAGGGCGACCCGGGCCGCTCCAAGTTCTACCTGTCGCTTCAGGACGATCTGATGCGCATCTTCGGATCCGACCGCATGGACGGAATGCTGCAGAAGCTCGGCCTGAAGGAAGGCGAGGCAATCGTCCATCCCTGGATCAACAAGGCGCTCGAACGCGCCCAGAAGAAGGTCGAGGCGCGCAACTTCGACATCCGCAAGAATCTCCTGAAATACGACGATGTGCTCAACGACCAGCGCAAGGTCATTTTCGAGCAGCGCATCGAACTGATGGACGCGGAGAGCGTCACCGATACGGTGACCGACATGCGCAACGAAGTGATCGAGGAAATCGTCGCCAAACGCATTCCGGAGCGGGCCTATGCCGAAAAATGGGATGCCGAGGGGCTGAAGGCCGACGTCCAGCAGTATTTCAATCTCGACCTGCCGATCGCCGAATGGGTCGCCGAAGAAGGCATCGCCGAGGACGATATCCGCGAGCGCATCACTGCCGCAGTGGACAAGGCGGCTGCCGAGCGCGCCGAGCGTTTCGGCCCCGAAATCATGCAATATGTCGAGCGCTCCGTCGTCCTCCAGACGCTCGACCACCTCTGGCGCGAGCATATCGTCAACCTCGACCACCTGCGGTCGGTCATCGGCTTCCGCGGCTACGCCCAGCGCGATCCGCTGCAGGAATACAAGTCCGAGGCTTTCGAGCTGTTCCAGGCCCTGCTCGGCAATCTGCGTCAGGCGGTCACGGCACAGCTGATGCGTGTCGAGCTGGTCCGCGAGGCGCCCGAGGAACCGCAGCCGCTGCCACCGATGCAGGCGCACCACATCGATCCGCTGACCGGCGAGGACGACTTCGCGCAGGCCGGCGAGACGCTGCTGGCGGTCGCGCCTGCGAACCGCGATCCGGCCGACCCTTCAACCTGGGGCAAAGTCGCACGCAACGAAGCCTGCCCGTGCGGCTCGGGCAAGAAATACAAGCATTGCCACGGCGTTTACGAAGCCTGACCCGCGGTGCTGCGCGTCCGGTCGGGCGCGCGAACGATTGTCTGCCTGCCACTGACATGGCAGGCAACTTACCTCACCTCAAGATGCGCATGGAGCCGTAGCATGGGAGCTCAAAAGTCCTCGGACAAGTAAGCCGCAACAACGCTTTTTCCTTGTTGTTGCGGCGTCTGTCGAGCCGACCCCCGTGCCGAAGGCAGGCCGCCGCCGAATGTTCCTCATTTGAGCGGATGTCTTTCCATGCCTAAAAAACCTCATGTCTGGCGCTATTCGCTGCCGGCAGCGCTGCTGCTGATGGCGCCCTTCGATATCCTCGCCTCCCTGGCCATGGATATCTATCTCCCGATCGTTCCGGCGATGCCGGGTATTCTCGGGACCAGTCCTGCCGTGGTCCAGCTCACGCTGAGCCTCTATATGGTGTTGCTCGGCCTCGGCCAGATCGTCTTCGGGCCCGTCTCCGATCGCATCGGACGACGACCTGTGCTGATCGGCGGAGCGATGCTGTTCGCCGCGGCGTCGTTCTGCCTTGCGGCATCCTCCAGCACCATACCATTCGTCGCTTTCCGCTTCCTGCAGGCGGTTGGCGCATCTGCGGCCCTGGTGGCCACCTTTGCGACGATCCGGGACGTCTATGCCGACCGCCCGGAAAGCACGGTTATCTACAGCCTGTTCAGTTCCATTCTGGCATTCGTTCCCGCTCTGGGACCGATAGCCGGCGCCATGCTGGCGGAGAGGTTCGGATGGCGCTCGATCTTCGTTACGCTCGGTGCATTTGCCGTAATCGCGCTGGTGCAGGCACTGCCTCGCTGGCATGAAACCCGCCCTTCGGCGGCAGCGCTGCCGCGGCGCGCATTCGGGCCCCTTTTCCGCAGCCTCGCCTTCTGGACCTATACCCTCGGCTTCAGCGCCGCCATGGGCACGTTTTTCGTGTTCTTTTCCACCTCTCCGCGCGTTCTGATCGACAGGGCAGGATATTCGGAGCTGCAGTTCAGCCTCGCCTTTGCAACTGTAGCAATCGTGATGATCATCACGGCGCGCTTTGCCAGGCGGTTCGTCTCCCGATGGGGAACTTCGGGCAGCCTCCTGCGGGGCATGTGCATGTTGCTTCTCGGGGCGGCGCTCCTGGCCGCCGGGCAAAGCTTCGGCACCCCTTCGCCCTGGACGTTCGTCACGTCGATGTGGGTCATGGCGGTCGGCATCGTCTTCACCGTATCGGTGACTGCAAACGGCGCGCTCGAAGAGTTCGGATACATGGCGGGTTCGGCGGTCGCAGTCTATTTCTGCGTCCAAAGCCTCATCGTCGGGACGGCGGGGACACTGCTCGTGATCGGACTGCCCGGCGACAGCGCATGGCCGCTCGTGGTCTATGCCTCGACAATGGCCGGTGTCGTGCTGATCGCGCGCCGGCAGTTGCAGTCCAGAAGGAACGCCCAGGCATGATTGAAGAGGAAGTCGGGCAAAAGCCCGGCTTCCTCGCCCTCAAGCGAGGGTGCTGAACCCTTTGTTAACGCTGATCTGACAGAAGTGAAGCCCAGTATTGCGTAATGTCAGGGTGTCCTCGTGTTCATGGCGGTATGTCAATCGGCCGGACGAATGCTGCCGTCGGCGCTGAGATATCGCCTGCCTCTTCTCTTGCACGGCCTCGCGTCGCTTCTTGCGGGGGACGATCCCAGGAACCGTGCACAGCGCGTGGCGCTCATCGCCTTTCTGATCCGTATCGTCAGCGCAGCCATCGCCTTCGTCTCGCAAATCGTCCTTGCGCGCCTCGTCGGCGAGTTCGAATACGGCATCTTCATTTTCGTCTGGGTGCTGGTCGTCCTCTTCGGAAACCTGTCCTGCCTCGGTTTCCATGCGACCGTGATCCGCTTCCTGCCGGAATACCATACCACCGCCGCGCTTGCGAACATCCGCGGTCTGACCACGACGGCGCGGGTCTTTGCGATGCTTTCCGCGACCGTTCTCGCCGCAGTCGGCGGAGCCGGCCTCTGGCTCTTCGGCTCCGCCATCGAAAGTTACTATGTGATTCCCCTCTATCTCGGCCTGTTCACTCTGCCGATGATCGCGCTCGGCGACGTACTGGACGGCACCGCGCGGGCGCATAGCTGGCCCATCGTCGCGATGAGCCCGACCTATCTCGTGCGGCCGCTGCTGATCCTCGGTTTCATGGTCATCGCGATCGCCGCCGGGCTTCCGCGCGATGCGACGACAGCCATGGGCGCTGCGCTGGGGGCGGCCTATGTCACCACGCTCGGACAATTCGTGACGATGGCATGGCGGCTCCGCCGCCATTACGTGCGCGGGCCGATGAAGATCGAGCTCGGGCGGTGGCTCAGCGTCTCCCTTCCCATTTTTCTGGTCGACGGTTTCGGTTTCCTGCTCACCAATTCCGACGTCGTCATCGTGGGCCTCTATCTCAATCCCGACGATGTGGCGGTTTATTTTGCGGCGGCCAAGACCATGGCGCTCGTCCATTTCGTGATGTTCGCCGTCAAGGCGGCAGCAGGTCCGCGTTTCTCTGCGGCAATGGCCGCGGGCGATCGCAGGCAGCTGGCTGAAATCGCCGTCGAAAGCGCGCGCTGGTCCTTCTGGCCGTCCCTGGCGATCGGCGGCTGCGTACTCGCAGCCGGCAACACCCTGCTTTCGCTGTTTGGCCCGGCGTTCACGGCGGGCGCCCCCTTGATGGCGATCCTGCTGACGGGAATTCTCGCCAAGGCCTTTGTCGGACCCGCCGAAACGCTGCTCACGATGGCGGGGCGGCAAAAGCTCTGCGTCCTGCTCTATGCGGCCGCGCTCGGAGTCAACATCGCCTTGAACGTGACACTCATCCCGGTCTTCGGCCTGACGGGCGCAGCTGCCGCCACTGCCGGCGCGATGTTCGTGGAGGCAGCCATCCTGCATTTCGCCGTAAGGCGCACTTTCGGCTTTCCCCTGCTGGCCGTTGCCGGCGCGGGGAGCGTGAACAACAAGAACGAGGCGATTTGAGCCATGATCGGCAATGTCCTTTCCGCAGACGTGAACGGCAGCGCCAACCGCCTGCTTGGCAGCCTCGCGCAATCCGGTCCCGATACGTTGCAGTCCGAGCGGACATTGATGGTCGGAAGGCCCGGACGGCACCTCGCGGTCTATCCGGCGAGAGCGGGATACGACCTGCAGCGCGAGCTCGACTTTCTCTCCAATCGCGCCATCGAGCAGAACGTCTTCTTTACCGGGCGCTTTCTCGCGCCGGCCATGCCGCGCCTCGAGGACCGGGTAATCCGGCTTGCGGTCATCCGCGACCAAAACGAACAGAGAAGCCGAATCCGCTTTCTCATGCCGTTCTCGATAGAGAAGCCGGGTTTTTCGATCGGCGCGACCATTATTCGCGCCTGGTCCAATCCTTTCGGGCCGCTGGGCACGCCCCTCCTCGATGCCGAAGACGCGGCCGAGACGATCAGCAATCTTTACGAAGCGCTGGCCGCGCCTTCCGCCGGCCTGCCGCCGGTGCTCGTGCTTCCGGACATCAGGTTGAACGGCAAATTTGCGCAGCTTGCCCGTGCCGTCGCGATCGGCGAAAACCTGCCGCTGACGGTGACGGATACATTCAGCCGGCCGATGCTCGAAAGCCTGCTGGACGGCCCCACCTATTTGCGCGAGGCCGCGGGCCCCCAGCGCCTGAGGGAGCTGAAGCGGCAGTGGAACAATCTCGCGAAGCAGGGATCGCTGGCCTACAATGTCGCGCGCCAACCCGATGAGATCCGCCTGCGCATGGAGGAGTTCCTGGTCCTCGAAGCGTCCGGCTGGAAAGGCCGCGAACGCAGCGCCATGATCATGGACCGGTTCCGCGCCGCTTTCGCGAGGGAAGCGGTAAACAATCTGGCCGAGGCCGACAGCGTCCGCATTCACACGCTCGATCTTGACGGCAAGGCGATCGCGACCATCGTCGTTCTGCTGATGGCCGGCGAAGCCTATGCCTGGAAGACCGCCTATGACGAGCGCTATGCGAAATACTCTCCGGGCAAGCTGCTTGTCGCGGAGCTCACGGAGTGGCATCTCGACGATGCCAATATCATCCGCTCCGACTCCTGCGCCGTGCCCGATCATCCGGTGATGAGCCGCCTGTGGCAGGAGCGAGAGGAAATGGGCACGCTCGTGATCGGGCTGGCACAGAACCGCGACCGCGACGTGCGTCAGGTCGCCGCGCAGCTCCACCTTTATCGCAATACCCGAAACATGGCCCGGCTGCTGCGTGAAAAGATCCGGGCGCTGGCAGGCCGCTGATCTTTCAGCCGAACATCAGCCGCCGGACACGGCGCGCGCCTCTGCCGCCGCCTTCTCCCGCAGAAGCCGGCGGATCACCTTGCCCGAGGTGGTCAAAGGCAGGCTGTCGACGAAAGCGATCTCGCGCGGATATTCATGCATCGACAGCCTGTTCTTCACCCAGTCGCGGATCCCTGCCGCGGTCTCGTCGCCGGCAGAGACGCCGGGTTTCAGCACGACATAGGCCTTGACGATCTCGGTCCGGAGCGGGTCCGGTTTGCCGACGGCCGCGGCGAGCTGCACGTCCGGATGCCCGGCGAGACAATCCTCGATCTCGCCCGGGCCGATGCGATAGCCTGACGACGTGATGACGTCGTCGTCACGTCCGAAAAAGGTGAAATAGCCCTCTTCGTCCATGGCGCCCTGGTCCCCGGTTGTCATCCAGTCGCCGATGAACTTGGACTCGGTCGCCTCTTCGTTGCGCCAGTAGCCGAGGAACATCACCGGATCGGGACGCCTGATCGCCACCTGCCCGACCGCGCCGGGCGGCAGAACCCGCCCCTCGCCGTCGATGATCGCGACCTGATGACCCGGTGCCGCCTTGCCCATGGAGCCGGGCTTCGCCACGCCGAGATCGGTCGCAGAGGAGATGACGATATTGCATTCCGTCTGGCCGTAGAATTCGCTCACCTCGACGCCGAGCGCCGCCCTTGCCCATTCGAAGGTCTCCCGCCCGAGCGCCTCGCCGGCCGAACCGACGGTGCGCAGCTTGAGCGCGTAGCGATCGCGCGGCCGCTCGACGGATTTGAGGAGCCTGAGCGCCGTCGGCGGGATGAAGGCGTTGCGCACCTCCATTTCCTCCATGATCCGGAACGCGGTATGCGCATCGAATTTCTGCGCCGGCGAGGACACCACGGGCACGCCGAAGAAAAGCGACGGCAGCAGAGCGTTCAGGAGACCGCCCGCCCAGGCCCAGTCGGCAGGCGTCCACATCCGGTCGCCAGGCTGCGGCAGGAAGTGGTGATGGAACTGGAACCCCGGCAAATGGCCGAGCAGCACGCGATGGCCATGCAGGGCTCCCTTCGGCGGCCCGGTGGTCCCCGAAGTGTAGATCATCAGAGCGGGATCGTCCGGCTTCGTTTCCGCGGGATCGAATCGGCCCTCCCGGGCCACGAGTTCACCGAACCGCACGGTGCCTGATTCGTGCTGTTCTTCGGCAAGCACCACCAGGCGCAAATCCGGCAGCTCTTCCCGGATCGACGTTAGCCGCTCATGGCCGAAGCGATTGGTGACGATCGCTGCCGCACCCGCATCCTTCAGCCGGTAGGCAAGCGCCTCGGCGCCGAAAAGCAGAGCAAGCGGCAGCGCGATGCAGCCCAGCTTGTAGATTGCCGCATGGGCTATCGCCGCCTCGAACCCCTGCGGCAGCAGGATGGCAACGCGATCGCCGGGATTCACCCCATGTGCGGCAAGTCCGCCGGCAAAAGCGGACGAACGGGCGGCAAAGGCGCCATAGGTCAACGCAAGATGCGCCCCGTCCGAGCTGAAATGCTGGAGACAGACGCGCTCCGGCTCCCGCGCGCCCCAGCCGTCGCTGACGGCTACGCCGATGTTGAAGGTATCGGGTATCCGCCAGCGGAATTCGCCGTAGAGTTCGTCATAGTCTTCGATCTTCGGTAGCATGAGCTTGCTGCAGCTGGGTTTTGCTGCAATGCAGCTAGCATTTGAGCGCGGGGGAATTCAATGGCGGTGCCCACCGTGGGCGCGGATTTTGGGGAGAGGTGAACGCACCGGGTTCGGTGCGTTCTTTCCGGTTCGACCGGCCATCAACGTTATTGCTCGATGCCGCGGTCTTTGAACGATTGATCGATCGCCTTATCCACTTTGGCCCGCACACCTTCGAGGTTGAAGCTGGCTCCGCGCTGGCTAGGCGGATATTTGATGAAGCTCTCCAGGAACGCTGCAGCCTTCAATTGACCCTTCACCAGCAGGAAATCGTTTCTTACAAGCCAGTCGTTGTACTGATCGGACACCAGGTCCGCACGCTCATAGGGGTCCATTCGCAGGTTGAACAGCTTGGGCACGCGCCAGCATGTGGTCAACCAGATCGGCCGACTGCGCTTTCAACCAAGCCGCTCCATGCCCAGCTTACCCCATCAACTGCCACCTGAGCACGTAGAGAACGCAGGCACCCAAAAGCGTCGATATCGCTCAAACCGAGCTGCCGCCCTTGATTCATTAGAGAACAGTATGAGCCCATTGCGGCCTTTCGTTTGGTCACGCACAGTCGGTACCACGGGAGTACGGTATCATGATCAATCTCAAATCCTTGGAAGTGTTTTTCTGGGTGGCCAAGCTGCGCAGCTTCTCCGTTGCGGCCGAAAAAGCTCAACGTGATCCAGCCGATAGTGTCGCAGCGCATCTCCGGCCGTTACTCAGCGTGGTGGCGCCAGCGGGTTGAAGATGCCGGAACTCATCGCGATCGACGCGATGCTCGACGCCGACCGCGGCGCCGATTTCAACGCCACACCCACGGAGTAAGGCCCCCGCCGGCGAAAAAACGCGTGGAATCGACGCGGCAGTGACTGTATCGACGGGACGGGGGGACACGGCATGAACCTGCGCTTCGTCGAAACATTCGTATGGGTCGCGCGGCTCGGAAGCTTTCGCGCCGCGGCAGAGCGGCTGAATGCCACCCAGGCCGCCGTTTCCAACCGCATCGCGAGCCTCGAAGCGGAGATGGGCTGCGAACTCTTCGAGCGCGTGCCCGGCGGCGTGCGGCTGTCGACTGTCGGCCAGCGCGCCATGCAGCCGGCCGAAGAGCTCCTGAAGGCCGCGGCCAGCTTCAAGGTGGCAATCGGCAGTCCGCAGCACCTGCGCGCCACCGTGTCGATCGGCACCATCGATTCCATCGTGCATGCCTGGCTGCCCACTTTCATCGAGCGCGTGAAGGAACGTTTTCCCGCGCTGGGACTCGACCTCAATGTCGACACGTCGCTGGCGATCGGCAAGGAGATCAGCGAGCGCCGGCTCGACCTGGCGCTCTTGATGGGCCCGGTGCTGACCCCCGGTCTCAAGAACATCGACCTCGGCACGATGGAATGCGCCTGGGTGGCCGCCCCGTGCTTTGGGCTCGGAGGCCGGGAGCTCACGCTGCAGGACCTCTCCAACCATCCCGTGCTCACCTTCTCGCGCAACAGCGTGCCGCATATCTGGCTGCTCCGGCAGTTCGAGGAGCTCGGCGTGCAGCCGCCGGTCATTTCCAATTCCAACTCGCTTTCGGCCATGCTGCGGCTTGCTCGCGACGGCATCGGCGTCGCGCTGCTGCCGGTGCCCATGGTGGTGCCGATGATCGCGGAAGGCGTGGTGGAGCGGCTGTCGATCACCCCGCATTTCCCTGCGCTGAAGCTACACGCCGTCTATGCCGACGACCCGGAAAACTTAATCCCGTCAATACTTTCGGTCATTGCCCGCGAAGCCTCGCTCGACACGGCGGGCATCTCGGCTTGAGGGGATACCCACAAGTTTTTTCTATCAGGGGCGACAATTCTTTATCGTTTGTCATTCCAGTCTCAAGGCCTGACGATGCCCGGACTGAGACTTGGAGGACTTCGATGAAGATCAGTGTTGTGCAGATGAATTCCGGTTCCGACAAAGCGAAAAACCTCGACGAGGCCGAGCGTCTGGTGCGTGACGTGGTGGCCGGCGAGGCGCCGGACCTCGTGGTGCTGCCGGAATATTTCGCCTTTCTCGGCGAGGGTCGCGATGCGGTCCACGGCAGCGGCGAAAGCTTTCCGGACGGCCCGAGCTACCAGCGCTTCAGCGCGCTCGCCAAGGAGCTTGGCGTGACGCTGCATTGCGGCTCGATGGTCGAGAAGGCCGGCAACAGCCACTACAACGCCACCGTGGTCTTCGGCCCCGAGGGCAAGGAAATCGCAAAGTACCGCAAGATCCACCTGTTCGACGTCGATACGCCCGGCGGCGTCTCCTACCGCGAATCCGACACGATCGGCCGCGGCGAGGACGTGGTGACCTACAAGGTCGGCGACACCACGGTCGGCTGCGCCATCTGCTACGACATCCGCTTCCCGGAACTCTTCCGGGCACTGCGCGACAAAGGCGCCGACGTCATCGTGCTTCCCGCCGCCTTCACGCTGATGACCGGTAAGGACCATTGGGAAGTGCTCGCCCGGGCCCGCGCCATCGAGACCCAGACCTATTTCGTCGCCGTCGGCCAGACGGGCGCTCATGCGGACGGCAAGAAGTGGTGCTGGGGCCATTCCATGGTCATCGACCCCTGGGGCCACATGGTCGCCCAATGCTCCGATGGCGTCGGCGCCGCCTCGGCCCGCATCGATCTCGACCGCATCGGCACCGTACGCCGGGACGTGCCGGTCGCCCAGCATCACGTTCTGTGAGAATACCACCATGTTCGTCGTCAATCCCATGCCGCAGCAGATCGCTCCGGCACTCATTGCAAAGATGGAACAGGTCGAGACCGCGACCGTCGGCCATTTCCTGCATTCGGGCTTCATGGACCGGGAACTGCGCGCCGTGCTGCCGGAAAAGCGCATCGCCGGCACGGCGGTCACCGTGCGCCTGCCGCATGCCGACTCGACCATCCTGCATTATCTCACCAAGCTGGTGCGGCCGGGTGACTTCATCGTCGTCGACCGCTGCGGCGACGACAAACACGCCTGCTGGGGCGGCGTGGTCACCCATTCGATGAAGCTCGGCGGCATCATCGGCGCGGTCATCGATGGCCCGGCAACGGATTTTTCGGAGATCCGCCGCGTCGACCTGCCGATGTGGTGCCGCGGCCCCTCGCCGATCACCACCAAGATCCTCGGCCTCGAAGGCGCGATCAACGTGCCGGTCTCGGTCGGCGGGCAGACGGTCAACCCGGGCGACGCCATAATCGCCGATGAAAGCGGCGTGCTGGTGCTCGATCCGTCGAAGGCGGAATGGGCGACCGACAAGGCGCTCGGCATGCAGCAGAGCGAGCTCGTGCTCCTCGAACGGCTGCGCGAGGGCGAGAAGCTGCCCGACATTTCCGGCGCCACGAAAATCGTGGAAGCCTCGGCCGCCTGAGGCGGCCCAACACTATAAGCATACGGGAACAATTCGGTTGAAGAGCGGAGGAAAACTATGATCGCGATGAAACACGCAACCCGCGCCGGCCTTGCCGCGCTCGCTATGGCCCTCGCCACTTCGGTGGCGATGGCCGACACGGTGGTGCTCACCGCCTATTCCGGCATCTTCCAGGAAAACTACATTAAGGCCGTCGTCGAGCCCTTCATGAAGGCCAATCCGGACATCACCGTGGAATTCTACGGTATGCCCAACTCGGCCCAGATGCTGGGCACGCTGCGCGCCCAGGCGAGCGCCCCGCAGATCGACATCGCCATCATGGACGTCTCGGTGGCGAAGGCCGCGACCGACGAGGGTATTTTCGCCCCCATGGACGAGAGCGTCACCAAGCATCTCGCCGATCTATACCCGCAGGCCAAGGCCGAGGGCGTTAATGCCGTCGGCGTCACCTTCGACAATCTCATTCTGCTTTATAACACCGACAAGGTGAAACAGGCGCCGACCTCGTGGAGTGCGCTCTGGGACGCGCAATATGCCAAGCAGGTCTCCATTCCCGCCGTGCCGGACATCCAGGGCACGACCTTAACCATCCTCACTGACAAGATGGCCGGCGGCACGAACTACATGGAAAGCGTCGAGGCTGGCATCAACCGGCTCGCGGAACTCGCCCCCCTGGTCCAGACCTGGGAACCGCGGCCGGACGTCTACCAGCCGATCTCCAGCGGCACGGCGGCCATCGGCATCGGCTGGAATGCCCGCGCGCAGGTCTATGCCGATCTTTCCGACGGCAAGCTCGGCGTCGTGCTTCCGGAGGAAGGCAGCGGCTTCCAGATCAACGTGATCGGCCTCGTCAAAGGGGGTCCCGCCAGCGACAGCGCCAAGAAATTCATCGACTATGCGCTGAGCCCGGAGGTGCAAGCCGCCTTCACCGAGCAGATGTTCTACGCGCCGACCAATTCCAAGGCCGCCGCCCTCATCTCGGAAAAGGCGCTGAGCCGCACCGCCGCCGGCGCGATGGACAAGATGATCGACATCAACTGGCTCGAGGTCGCCAAGATCCGCGACGCCATCACCGAGCAGTGGCGCCGTCGCGTGATCCCGCTCAGCCGTTGATGGAGATTGATCGCCCATGACATCCGCTTCCGAAGAGCATCTCAGACTGGAAGGGGTCGGCGTCAGCTTCGGCGCCGTCAACGTGATCCCCTCTCTCGACCTGTCGGTCCGCAAGGGCGAGATGGTCGCCTTCCTCGGCCCGTCCGGATGCGGAAAGACCACGACACTGCGCATCATCGCCGGGCTCAACAATCCCTCCCGAGGCCGCATCATGGTGAGAGGGCGCGACATCACGCGCCTTCCCATCCATGATCGCGACATGGGCATGGTGTTCCAGAGCTATGCGCTGTTCCCGCACATGAACGTCTCGCGCAACGTCGCGTTCGGCCTGCAGATGCGCAACATGCCGGCGCGCGATGCGGAGAGCCGGGCGGCGCAGGCGCTGGACATGGTCCAGCTCGGCCATCTCGCCCACCGCAAGCCGAAGGAGCTGTCGGGCGGCCAGCAGCAGCGCGTGGCGCTGGCCCGCGCACTCGTCATCGAGCCATCGATCCTGCTTCTCGACGAGCCGCTGTCGAATCTCGACGCAAAACTGCGCGACGAGATGCGCGTGCAGATCCGCACGCTGCAGCAGCAGAGCGGCATCACCGCCGTCTTCGTCACGCACGACCAGGTCGAGGCGCTTTCCATGTGCGACCGCGTCGTGGTGATGCGCGGCGGCCGGGTCGAGCAGTTTGGCACGCCCACCGAAGTCTATGAGCGACCGGCAACCGCCTTCGTCGCCAATTTCGTCGGCCGCACCAACTGCCTTAAGGGCAGAATCACCTCCGAGGGTACGCTGACGGCCGCCGGCCAGCAGCTGCGCTCCGCCACCACGCTTGCGCCCGGCACCGTCGAAATCCTCGTGCGCCCGCACCGCATCCGCATGCAAGAGACCGGCGAGGCCGCCAACAAGGTCCAGGGTACGGTGTCGAGCATCACCTTCATCGGCGATCTCGTGCAATATGCCGTGCGCGTCGGCGACGCGGAGGTGGTCGTGGAAGAGGCGACACGACGCGACCGCAGCCCGCTTGCGGTCGATGACAGCGTCACGCTCGGCTGGTCGGCCGAAGACACCCTCGTTTATCCGGCGGGCGAAAAATGAACGCTATCCCCACCCCTGCCCCTGTCCCTGCCCCTGCCCTCCCCCAGCAATGGCGCGATGGCGAGCTTGCCGTCCTCCTGCTGCTGCCGATCGCGCTGGTCAATGCGATCGGATTCATCCTGCCGGTGCTGAACCTCGCGCGCTATTCGTTCAACAAGTCGCGCATCGGCGGCGGCATCGAGGCCGTCTTCACCTGGGAGAACTGGGCGGGCCTGCTCAGCGACCCCTTCTATTTCGAACTGGTCTTCAACTCCGTGTGGATCAGCCTGGCGATCACGCTGACAACGCTCGTCGTCTCCTATCCGATCGCGCTCTACCTGCATCGGGCGTCCGGCTCCTGGCGCACCTTCCTCACCGTGCTCGTCATCTCGCCGCTTCTGACCTCGGCCGTCGTGCGCACCTATGGCTGGATCGCCATCCTCACCGACGATGGCCCGGTGGTCGGCGCCATCAAGGCGCTCGGCCTGCCGGCGCCGAGCCTGATGTTCAACATCAAGGGCGTCTTCGTCGGCCTCACCGAGATCCTGATGCCCTACATGATCCTCGCGCTGATGGCGGGCTTCGGCCGGCTCGATCCGCGGGTGGAGGAGGCCGCGCGCACGCTCGGCGCCACGCCAGCCCGCACTTTCACCAGGGTCATCCTGCCGCTGACGCTGCCCGGCATCGCGCTCGGCTGCCTGCTCTGCTTCGTGCTCGCGGTCTCGTCCTTCATCACGCCGAAGCTGATGGGCGGCGGGCGGGTCTTCCTGCTTGCGACCGAGATCTACGACCAGGCGATCGTCACGCTCAACTGGCCGCTCGCTTCGACGCTGTCGATCCTCGTGCTCATCGTCTTCGGTGCGGCGCTTTGGGCCTACTCCGCCGTGCTGCGGCGTCTGGATTAGGAGGGAAGCATGGAAATCCACAAGACCACCTGGCCGATGCGCATTGTCGTCTTCCTGCTCTTCGTCTACCTGCTCGCGCCGGTCATCCTCGTCTTCCCGCTGTCGTTTTCCGGCGACCAGGTGTTGCGCTTCCCGCCGTCCTTCTGGTCGACGCGCTGGTATTCGGCGCTCTTCGCCAACAGCCAGGTGCTGAAAGCCTTCTGGACGAGCCTGTCGCTGGCGGCGATCGTCACCGTGCTGTCGATCGTCATTGCCGTGCCCGCCGCCTGGGTGATGACGCGGCTGCGTTTTGCCGGCCGCGACCTCTTGTTCAACCTCTTCACCGCACCGCTGCTGTTGCCGACCATCGTGCTCGGCCTCGCCATCCTCATCGTCTTCGCCTCCTTCGGGCTGCTGGCGACGATGCAAGGGCTGGTTTTCGCCCATCTGGTGGTGACACTGCCCTATGCGCTGCGGGTGCTGGCCGTGTCGCTGAGCACGCAGGACCGCGCCTGCGAGGAGGCGGCGCGCACGCTGGGGGCGAAACCGCTGACGGTGTTCTTCCGCGTCACCGTGCCCATGCTGACGCCGGGCATCGTCGCGGCCGCAGCGCTGTGTTTCCTCGTCTCCTTCGACGAGGTGGTGATTACGCTGTTCCTAACCGGCCCGCGCATCAGCACCCTGCCCGTCGAGCTCTATAACTACGTCTACAATCAGGCCGACCCGCTGGTCGCCGCAGCTTCCGCGCTGCTGATCCTGCTGACGCTCGGCGTCATTATGATCGTGGAGCGCGCCATGGGCCTCGGCAAGGCCTTCGTGAAATAACGCCCCATTGCCTCCGGCTCGTCGCGCGCCGGAGGCAACCAGTCCCAGCCCAATAGCGACAGCTCTGAAAAGTGGCTCCCCTATCGCAAGCCGATGCCGAAGGAATCGCCACCCGAACTGGTGGTCCCCCATGTCATTCCCGATGACGAGCGCGTTTGGGTGCCGGTCGACCACAGTGTGTGGTTCCGGCCACTCTGCATGTCAGCGACGCACGCTGGCAATAACCCCGGAGGTTATCCCGACCAGCAAGAATTCGTTGTCAACCTGACCCAGCGGTGGCCGCGCGGAGGGGCAGACAGGGTAACGGCGGTATTCACGGTTTCAGCCATTCGACAGCCTGTACACGTGAGTCACTTCCAGATGACCACAACCTCGGAGCTTTCCCTGTCCGAGAATGACCATCGCGATGAACGCGTCATCCGGGTTTTAAAAAGGTACCCGATCATGTCGATCTTCCCGGTTGGCCAACTCTTTGATCGGACGGACTTCACAAGGAAGTAATCAGAAAGGTCCCGTTCAATGACGGCAACGCTTTCCACATCTTCGACGGCGAGCCACTTTGTATCCGCCGGCGTAATACGCTCAAAGCCATGCTGCTGCGAGTGTTTCAGATCAACGGCTGTCTTTGAAGTTGGTGCCCCATGCCGGAGTCGAACCAGCACTCCTTTCGGAACTCGATTTTGAGTCGAGCGCGTCTACCAATTCCGCCAATGGGGCTAGAGGCATGCGTGATATCAGCGCTTGCGATTTACACGATCGATTTCGGGCCGGTCAACCGCGAAGTTGCGAATTTCGCCGATCGTGTGAATTTGGCCGAGTGCTCCCACGAAAGGGGCCGCCGGCTGCTCCATACGATCACAAAAGCGTGCAGGCGGCCGAACATGCGACCCGATTTACAGAGCCGGCGATCCTGCCTAAGAAGGCGGCGTTCGATTTCACTGGCGCCCGGGCGGCATGTTCGCCGCTCCGCGCGCCGAGGGGTGTGCATGTTTGCAGATTCGTTCGCTCAGCGCCGGCAACTCATTTGTGCCGTACTCGTCACCATCGGCATGGCGGCGACCGTCGGCGGTGCGCTCGGCTTCGAGCATATTGGGGGCTACATCCCCTGCGCGCTGTGCCTGCTTCAGCGCGATCCCTATTATTACGGCATTCCGCTCGGAATTCTCGCCATCGCAACCAGCGTGCTGAAGCTGCCCGGCTGGACCACCCGCACGCTGCTCCTCGTCGTCGGCATACTGATGCTGGTCGGTGCGGGCCTCGGTGTGTACCATGCGGGCGCCGAGTGGCACTTCTGGGAAGGGCCCTCGACCTGCGCCACCACGGCCCAAGGCATTTCTTCCGATGTCGGCGACCTGCTCGGCGATCTGGATGCGAAGCACGCGCCCTCCTGCACGGATGCGGCGCTGCGCGTGCTCGGGCTTTCTTTCGCAGGCTGGAACGTCATTGCGAGCCTGATCTTCGCGGCGATCGCTCTGCGTGGTGCCTTGAAGGCGTCAGCTCAGAGTCGAGCGTCTTAACCTTACGGCTGCAGCTCGACATCCCAGTAGAGATAATCCATCCAGCTGTCATGCAGGTGGTTGGGCGGGAAAAGCCGGCCGTTATTGTGCAGATCCTGAACCGTCGGGTGATAGGGCTTCTGGTGCGGGAACATGCCGGCCTGCTTCGGCAGCTTGCTGCCCTTGCGCAGGTTGCAGGGAGAACAGGCGGCGACGACGTTTTCCCAGGTGGTCTGGCCGCCATGCGCACGCGGGACCACGTGATCGAAGGTCAGGTCGTCCGGCGAGCCGCAATACTGGCACTCGAATTTGTCCCGCAGGAATACGTTGAACCGGGTGAAGGCCGGGTGGCGTGTCGGCTGGACATAGCTCTTCAGACAGACGACGCTCGGCAGCCGCATCGAGAAACTCGGCGACGAGACGGAGTGTTCGTATTCGGCGAGGATAGTCACACGGTCGAGAAAGACCGCCTTGATCGCGTCCTGCCAGGACCAGAGCGACAAGGGATAATAACTCAGCGGCCTATAGTCGGCGTTCAACACGAGCGCCGGCAGGGCCTGAGGTGAGACTGCAATCGTCAAGCGTATTCTCCTGAGCGATTCGGCATCTGCCTCTTCTATATTAGGCGCGTTGCGACAGGATTGTGAAGCCACAAAGAAAAGGGAGCAAAGGATCCGCTTTTTTCTTCAAGGCGTCACGGGAAGCGCATCGCGGCGCATCTCCTGCGCATAATAGGCCCAAAAAAGCCGCGCGGCGACACTGCGCCATGGCGACCAGCCGCCCGCGAGCGAATCGACCTCGCTTGCCGTCGGTCGCAGTTCGAGCCCCAGCGCATGGCCGATGGCATTCTGCAGGGCGACATCGCCGGCCGGGAACACATCCGGATGGCCGGCGCAGAAGAGCAGATAGACCTCGGCGGTCCAACGGCCTATGCCCTTGATCGCCGTCAGTTCGTGAATTGCCTTCACCGCTTCGGCGTTGCAGATGGCGTCGAGATCGATCTCGCCCGCGGTCGCGGCAGCGGCGACCCTTCTCAGCGTATCGGCCTTGGCCCGGGACAAGCCGAAGCGTCGGCAATCTTCGTCGTCGAGCGCAAGCACCGCGTCTGCGGTGATCTCGCCGAGCGAGGCCTCCATCCGGTTCCAGATCGCCGCCGCGCTCGCCTTCGAGACCATCTGGGAGACGATTATGTTGGCGAGGCCGCGGTAACCGGGGTCGGTGCGCCTCAAGGGTACCGGCCCCGCCTTGTCGATGACGTGTTCGAGCCGGGCATCGAGCATCACCAGACCGGCAAGACCGGCCTCTATATCCTCGTGCGTCCGGATGATCCGCATGCATCCTCCCACTGCACGTGTCCGGGATCGTCGCCGATTTACGGACGAAGCATGCAGGAATTCAAAGTGCTACAGAGCCCTTGGTGCGCAGCAAGACGCACGGCCCTGTAGAAAGCGGGTGATCTTTACAACGCTTCCATGGCAAAGGAAAAGAATGCCGATTTCACGACCAGAACAACCGGTTTTTCGTTTCGCGCCGAGTCCCAACGGTCTCCTGCATCTCGGCCACGCCCTGTCGGCGATCCTCAATCACGACATGGCGACAGCCATGGGCGGCCGTTTCCTGCTGAGGATCGAAGATATCGACCGGACGCGCTGCCGGCCGGAATTCGAGGCGGCGATCTTCGAGGACCTCGCCTGGCTCGGTCTCGATTGGGAAGAGCCGGTGCGGCGCCAATCCGAACATCTCGGCGTCTATGCCGCTGCGCTCGAGCGCTTGAACGCGATGGGCCTCGTCTATCCCGCCGTGATGACGCGCGGTGAAATAAGGGCGGCGGTGGCCGCGGCAGAGGCGAAGGGGCAAGCGTGGCCGCGCGATCCGGACGGGACACCACTATATCCCGGCCGCGAGCGCGGCTTCACGCCGGACGAGCAGGCCGCTCTCCTGGCGAGCGGCCGCCCCTATGCCTGGCGTCTCGACATGGGAGAGGCCCTGCGGCGGGCCGGCGGGCCACTCACCTGGCGAGAAACGGGGTCGAACCAATCGGGCGAAGCCGCGTCCATCGTCGCCGATCCGGCCGCCTGGGGTGATGTCATCCTGTCGCGTTCGGATGCGCCGTCGAGCTATCATCTCTCGGTCGTGGTCGACGATGCCCTGCAGGGGATCACCCATGTCGTGCGCGGCCGCGACCTCTACCACGCGACATCGGTGCACCGCCTGCTGCAAAGACTTCTCGGCCTGCCGCAGCCGGTCTACCACCATCATCGCCTCGTTCTCGGGCCGGACGGACGGAAACTGTCGAAGAGCAACAGCGACACCGGAATCGCCTCCTTCAGGGCTTCGGGGCACAGGCCTGCGGATGTCAGGGCCATGCTTCTCGGCGAGCGATGAGGAGAGAAATTCGCGGCCTTACTCTCCTCGGCCTCCCTGGAAACTGCGCCTGACCATGAGCTTCACCTTGTATTTCAGGATGGCAGCGTTGATTTCCGCGCCGATGATGAAGATCGCGCCAAGCATGTAGAGGAAGACCAGGACGATCATGATGGAAGCGAGCCCGGCATAGGTCGTCACGTAGTTGGAAAAATTGGCGATGTAGGAGGCGAAGGCGTAGCCGCCGACGGACCACAGCACGAGCGTGAGGAAGATGCCGGGCAGGACGTCGACGACGTTGCGGTGGCCGGCCGGCAGCCACAGATGCGCGACGAGCAAGCCTGCCGTCAGCATGGTCAGCGTCAGGGGCAAGCCCCAATCGTCCACCGCCGCCATAAGCGTATCCAGCCAGGGGAACCACTGATCCGCATTGCGGACCGCCAGAGGAACCGCGACCAGAAGAAGGCTGAGGGCGGCCAGAATGAGCACGGCGCCGAGCACGAAGCCGAGGCTCGCAAGCCGCGTCACATACCAGTAGCGGCTTTCGGCAACCCTATAGGCGCGATTGAGCGCGATCCTCAATGCTTCGACGCCGTTCGACGCGAAATAGGCTGCAGCAAGAACGGAGATCGTAAGCAGGCTGCCGCGCGGGATGGTCAATACGCGCACGACTTCATCGGCGACCGGCTTGGCGATCGATTCCGGCCAGGTGTCGAAGATCAGATGGACTGCCGTCTGCGCGAACTGATCGGCGCCCAGAAAACTGGCAAGCGCGGTGCCGAAGATCAGAAAGGGAAAGACGGCCATAAGGGAAGAAAGCGCCACGTGACTGGCCATCGCCCAGCCATCGTCCTCGCTGAAATGCCAGAGCGCATCAAACACGACCTTCCAGATGATGCGAACGAATGCCGGCATTCCGTCTCCCACTCTTTCACCAATCCCGCTCCTGATGAGGACCAGCCGGCGCAGTACCTGCGAACGGCCTTGACGTCACGTTCCGGTCCCAGCCATCGCCTTTGCAATTCAATTGTATCCCAACGATGAATATGGGAAATGGGGCTTGGATTTCTACAGGAATCGCGTGGATGCCGGATCGCCCCACAATCATCGTCACCGGTTGCTCGTCAGGCATCGGGGCCTATTGCGCCCGGGCGCTGCAGCGGGACGGCTGGCGGGTCTTCGCGACCGTGCGCCGGCCGGAGGATCAGGCGCCGCTGGAGGCCGAAGGCATCGAGACCTTCATCATGGACTATACCCGGCTGGAGACGATTGCCGCGCTGGTGGAAGCCGTGATGGCGCTGAGCGGCGGACGAATCGATGCGCTTTTCAACAATGGCGCCTACGGCCAGGCCGGTGCGGTGGAGGACCTGCCGACGGAGGCCCTGCGGCTCCAGCTCGAAACCAACGTCATCGGCTGGCACGACCTGACGCGGCGCGTCATCCCGGCGATGCGCGCCCGCGGGCATGGCCGCATCGTCCAGTGCTCGTCCATTCTCGGCCTCGTGCCCTATCGCTGGCGCGGCGCCTATAATGCCTCGAAGTTCGCGCTCGAGGCGCTTTCGCTCACATTGAGGATGGAGCTCGCCGGCAGCGGCATCGGCGTGAGCCTGATCGAGCCCGGCCCGATCGCCTCGAAATTCACGACCAATGCGATCGCCTATATCGAGCGGTTCATCGATCTTGAGAATTCCGTCCATCGTGCGGAATACGAGCGGCAGATGCGGCGCCTGCGCGGCGAGAGCAAACCGGCAGCCGGCAAGCTCGGGCCCGACGCCGTTTATGCCGTACTGAAACACGCTTTGACGGCACGCCGTCCGAGGCCGCATTATATAGTGACAAGGCCGGCCAGGCAGGGAGCGCTTCTCAAAAAGCTCCTGCCGGCGGCACTGTTCTACCGCATCATCGGTCGTCTCGGCTGACCGAACCACAAGGATTTACGCCATGAACAGCTTCCTTACCGGTCTGACCCTGCTCGTCATGGGCCTGGTAGCGATCGTGCTGATCCGCGGCCTGCTCAACATGGCCAGGGGCGGCAGCGGCAACACCTCCAACAAACTCATGCAGGCCCGCGTGCTGTTCCAGGCCATCGCCATCGTGCTGATCATGCTGACGCTCTGGGTGACCGGCGGCGGCCGTCCGAGCTGAGGTAAAGCGACAGCATCATGGTAAAATTGAACAAGATCTACACCCGGACAGGCGACAACGGCACCACCGGCCTCGTCTCCGGCCCACGCCGCCTGAAAAGCGACCTCAGGGTCGAGGCCTATGGCGCCATTGACGAGACGAATGCCTTTGTCGGCCTCGCCCGCCAGCACACGCATGCGATCCCGGATCTCGACGCGATGCTCATGCGCGTCCAGAACGATCTCTTCGATCTTGGCGCCGATCTCGCCACACCGGATACGGGCGAGAAGCCCGAATACGAGCCGCTTCGCATCGTCGCTGCCCAGGTCGAGCGCCTCGAACGGGAGATCGACCGGCTGAATGCCGACCTCGAACCGCTGCGCTCCTTCGTCCTGCCGGCCGGCAGCGCCGCTTCGGCCGCGCTCCATGTTGCCCGTACCGTAGCGCGGCGCGGCGAGAGGCAAATGGTCGCACTCGCATCGATGGAAGGCGAGGCCGTCAGCGCGGAGGCGATTGCCTATGTCAACCGCCTTTCGGATTTCCTGTTCGTCGCGGCCCGCTGGGCGAACGACAAGGGGCGCGCCGATGTCCTTTGGGTCCCCGGCAACAACAGATAACGTATTTTTGTTTCGGCGCGGGTCGTCTCGGGGATCGCATGTTCATACCGCTGCATGACAGGAACGAGCTGAAACACATAAGGGTGCAGTATGTGACGATCACGCTGATCGTCATCAATTTCGTTGCCTGGCTCGCTACCGGACCCGTCGCAAGCGAGGATTTCGCCAATGCTGCGATCCTCGGGCTAGGCTATATCCCCGCGATCATCTTCGAGTATGCCGCCCTCGATCCCTCGCTGGTGATCGTTCCGGACGAATTCACCTTCGTCACCTACTCGTTTCTGCATGGCGACTTCATGCATCTCGCCATGAACATGCTTTTCCTCTGGGTCTTCGGCGACAATGTCGAGGACGCGCTCGGGCATTTTCGATTTCTCGTTTTCTATCTTCTGTGCGCGGCGGCCGGAGCGCTGGCCCATGGGCTCCTCGATCCGGCCTCGGAGGCGCCGCTGATCGGCGCCTCCGGCGCCATATCCGGCGTCGTTGCCGCCTATTTCCTCCTGCACCCCAAGGTGCGGGTCTGGGTGCTCGTGCTCTTCCGCATCCCCCTGCCGCTCCCCGCCGCCATTCCGCTCGCCTTCTGGATCGGCCAGCAGTTCTTCATGTTCGTGGCCGATCCCGCCGGCGGCGTTTCCTGGAGTGCGCATGTCGGCGGCATCGTCGCGGGTCTCCTGCTCGTTGTCGTTTTGCGACGCCGCGGTGTGCCGCTATTCGATCGGACCATTGTCACTCCACGCGCCGTGGAGCACAGGACGAGAGCGCCCGATGAAACGTTGCCGGCAGCCGCCGGCGCTTCGAAGCCCGCTCCGCAATGGGGCCGGCCGGGTTGATTTTCGAGGGGAGCCCGAGAAATAAAGGTCGAGTTTTCAAGGGATTGCATGCCCTCCGTTGGGGGTCATGCCCGATAGAAGCCGCCCTTACGCCTCCGCTTGCCAGCGGATTTTTTTACCTGTACGTAAACGTAAGTATGAATAAGCCTGGTCATATCGAATTGGCGTTGGTTCATCGCGATTTAGCGTCAAGAACGGCTTGTCTATGGAGCAAAAACGCGTATCGATGTCGCCAACCGACAATCAGGCCGCCTTGTTAAGGCGCATTTTCCTGCGAACGTTCTTGGAGGGAAAGAATCCATGAAAATACTTGTGACGGTGAAACGGGTCGTCGACTACAACGTCAAGATCCGGGTCAAAGCGGATGGAACGGGCGTCGAGCTTGCCAATGTGAAGATGTCGATGAACCCCTTCGACGAGATCTCGGTCGAAGAGGCGCTGCGGCTGAAGGAAGCCGGCAAGGCGAGTGAAGTGGTGGTCGTGTCGATCGGCCCGGCCAAGGCGGAAGAGACGCTCAGG
>NZ_NWVE01000017.1:0-79713 GCF_002885915.1 Sinorhizobium sp. M4_45 | reverse complement strand
GCCGAAGACCGACCATCAAATCCGCCCGGTAACTGTCCGGGACTTAGCGGAATCGCTGTCCGCGACTTAGCGGAATTGCTGTCCGGGACTTACTGAAATCGGTGTCCGGGACTTAACGAAACACGCAGCCTGTTTTTGGAGCGCATTCGTACAGTGGTCATGGGCCGTGGTACCTATGATTTTCTCGCCAAAGAGCAATCGCCATGGGCTTATGGGAATCAGCGCGTGATAGTCGTCACTTCTCAACCGCTTGACGATCCCAAGGGGACGCTCGAAGTTTGCAGTGATGTCGATGCATTGATCTCGGAACTTCGAGCGCTGGATGATGGCGATGTCTTGTTGCTAGGCGGCGGACAGTTGCAGATGGCCTTCATGGAACGCGGCGCGTTGGATGAGATCGAAGTCTATTTGATTCCAGAGATACTCGGTAGCGGGCAGCCGCTTTTCCCCCTCACGGGCTTCCAGGCGAGCCCCACTCTGATCAGCGCGGCCACGATCGGCAAAGGCTGCGTACGACTTCATTACCGAATGTGACGGGGATTATCTCATTGAGGCGCAGTTGAATGTGACCGCCGTATCCCTCAAGGAGCTGCTCGCAGGCACACTGCGCAGCAGGCAATTCTTGAGGCTGCGCGCGAGGGGTGGCGACAATGACCTCTTCCGCGAGGATTGCCGGCTGCCCTCTGTTCCCTCTGTTCGGGGTCTTTCCTGCAGCGCGAAAGCCCAGGAGCGGAGCTGGAATCAAACTGGCTACCGCCCCGAGCGAAATCTTCTATGTGGTCATGAGGCTCTATCTGCCCAGGGCGGAGACGGGCGGTGGGTGCCGCCGCCGATCGAAGCTCTTTCGTGATAAATAAAGATCAAGGGGATCGTCGAACAAGTGGTTCGCAAGGGTTGAGTTGCGGGGTCTGCCGGCTTGTCGCGAGCTTTCTCGCGACGGCCGAGATGCTCATTCGGTGCGCGACGATCTGATAAGCGCATGTCGCCCCCCCAGCACCTCGATCTCGGTAGCTTTCTAATCTTCCTTCGTTTCTACAAAGGGTCAAAATCGCATGCCGGTTCACACCCAGTCCAAAGCCCAACGCATACCTGCCTCGATCAGCGCCGCGGTAAGGCCGTGATGAACAGTTTCATCTGACCGGTGAACGCCACCTCATTTGATGCCAACCGCTCGAAGTACTGCATCGAGCTTGTTGCCGCTCTGGGCTTCGAAATCACCTCTGAGCGCCTTCAGCGCGTAGCGTTCCTGATTGATTTCCTCTGCTGTCCGGAAGCCCAGCCTGCGCAGGATCGGCAGAGGCGGACACCACCCCTGAACAGCGTGCTGGAAGAGGAAACCCGTCACGATCGCTGGCAGTGCCAGCCACCGACGATCCCCCGTGGCCGCCAGCATTGTTCCCGTGAATGCCAATGTGGAAGCGTTCGCCTCGAGGGTTCGCTCAATGTCCCACTCCCGGTCAAGTTCCGCCAGCCTAGTGTCGATCTCGTCTGGATGGGTTTCGTAGTAGGCGAGCCTCTCCTCCATTTGCAAGCGCAGAAGTCGGTTGATTTCGCCGGATGTCTGGGCGCTTACCCGGTTCGCTGTCGTGGCCATCGTTGTTTCTCCTCTCCCGCCGGGAAACCACAGGGCAAGCACAAAGTTCCCGGCCTGACCTTGAATGCTTATTAGTATACATTATATTATACCTTATATTGATTTGGAGCCCGGAGCCTGTCATGCCTATTACTGCAATATCAGACAAACTATCGGTCTCGCCGCAGCTAAGTGTCGAGGACATCCCGTCGCTGCGCGACAAGGGATTCAAGACACTGATCAACAACCGGCCGGACAACGAAGACACCTCTCAGCCGAACACGCAAGCGGAAAGGCAGGAAGCGAAACACTGCGGCCTGACCTACGCGTTCGTACCGGTGACGGCAGATACGATCACCGAGGCGGACGTGCGTGCTTTCCAGCGCGCGGTCGATGTTTCGGATGGGCCTGTTCTGGCGCATTGCCATACCGGCAAGCGTTCCTTAAACCTCTACCTCATTGGTGAAGTTCTTGACGGCCGGATGTCTGCCGATGAGGCCGTCGCGTTCGGACGAAGCCGCGGCTTCGACACTTCTTCCGCTGCAGCTTGGCTGGAGAGACATGCCGCGCACAGGCCGCAGGTGAAGGGCTTCTTCGACAAGCGCACCTGGAGCGTTCAGTACGTCGTCTCCGATCCGGAAACGAGCAAGTGCGCCATCATCGACCCGGTACTAGACTTCGACGAGAGGGCCGGCGCGACGGCGACCATCAATGCCGATGCCATTCTGGACTACGTCCGCGACAAAGGGCTGACCGTCGAGTGGATATTCGACACCCATCCCCATGCAGACCATTTCTCGGCGGCGCAGTACCTGAAGGAGAAAACCGGCGCGCAAACAGCTATCGGCGAGCGCGTCGTCGATGTCCAGAAGCTGTGGCAGAAAATTTATAACTGGCCGGGGCTTGCCACCGACGGCTCCCAATGGGACCGGCTGTTTGCCGATGGCGAGGACTTTAAGGTCGGTTCAATCGAAGCGAAGGTGCTGTTCTCACCGGGGCATACGCTTGCCTCGATCACATACGTCATCGGCGACGCGGCCTTCGTGCACGACACGCTCTTTTTGCCCGACAGCGGGACTGCGCGAGCCGATTTCCCCGGGGGCGATGCGCGCGTCCTATGGAATTCGATCCAGGAAATCCTGAAGCTTCCGGATGAGACGCGGATTTTCACGGGCCACGACTACCAGCCGGACGGTCGGGCACCTCGCTGGGAAAGCACGGTGGCCGAGCAGAAGAAGTCCAACCCGCATCTTGCCGGCGTGAGCGAGGAAGAATTTGTGGCGCTCAGAACGAAGCGTGACAAGACGCTGCCGATGCCCAAGCTCATCCTGCATGCCCTGCAGGTGAACATCTGCGGCGGACGCCTGCCGGAGCCGGAGGCCAACGGCAAGCGCTACCTCAAGTTTCCGCTCGATGCATTACAGGGAGCAGCATGGGAATGACGACCGACCTAAAGGCAATGATGAAGGCAGGGCTTTCCCCAGCCGAGATGGCGAGTCAGGCCGGAGAGGTGGCAAAGCTCCTGAAGACACTGTCGCATCCGGCCCGCCTGATGATCGTCTGTACGCTGGTGCAGGGCGAGTACTCGGTCGGTGAGCTTGAAGAGAAGGTCGACGTACACCAGCCGCATCTTTCGCAGCACCTGACCGTTTTGCGCGGCTCCGGGATCGTTCAGACCCGGCGGGACGGCAAGCAGATCTTCTACCGCCTGACCGGGGAGAAGGCCGCCCGACTGATTGCCGCCCTCTACGACATCTTCTGCGTGAAGGAGGACAAATGAGCACCGATCTCCCATCTTTGGCTGGCGGCATGCTGATAGGTGCATCGGCTGTCATGCTCCTGCTCCTTAACGGCCGAATTGCCGGCATCAGCGGGATCGTCGGGCGTCTTGTGCAAGGCATCGGCATGACCACCAATCTTGCCTTCGTGCTCGGGCTTCTGCTTGGGCCGCTTGCCTACCTGTTCATGTTTGGCGGTTGGCCGGCCTTGCAGATAACCGAGGGGTGGCCGCTGATCATCATTGCTGGATTGCTGGTCGGCTTCGGCTCGCGCATGGGATCGGGCTGCACCAGCGGCCACGGCGTGCTTGGCTTAGCCCGCATGTCGCCGCGCTCCATAGTGGCGGTCGCAATCTTACTTACGGCGGGCGTGGTTGCCGTCGCAGTCCTGCGAGGTCTCGGCCTATGAACCGGAATGTCTACCAGTTCGGAGCGGCTCTCGCCTCCGGTATAGTCTTCGGCTTCGGCCTGTCGCTCTCCGGCATGCTGAACCCGGCCCGCGTCCAGGGCTTCCTCGACATATTCGGCTCCTGGGACCCGAGCCTTGCCTTCGTCCTCGGCGGCGCGGTCGTCGTCGCCTTCATCGGCGTGCAGGTGATGAAGCTGATGCGTCATCCCGCCTTCGACGACAGCTTCCATGTGCCAACGAATCGGCGGGTCGACGCGCCGCTGGTGATCGGCTCGGCCCTGTTCGGCCTGGGCTGGGGGATCGGCGGCTTCTGTCCCGGGCCGGCGGTTGCCTCCTTGGCACTCGGCCTGCCTCAGAGCGTCGTTTTCGTCATCGCGATGTTGGTTGGCATGACCCTGCACGACCGCCTGTGGAGCAGACGGACGTGAGCACCTCCATCCTCGCGGCAGTCGGCTCCGGCGGGACCGTCGGCTTCATGCTCGGCCTGCTCGGCGGCGGCGGGTCTATCCTGGCGACGCCGCTGCTGCTCTACGTCGTCGGCGTGACGGAGCCGCATGTTGCCATCGGCACAGGTGCGCTTGCGGTTTCGGTGAACGCGTTTGCTAACTTCGCAAGCCACGCAATCAAGGGTCACGTCTGGTGGCGGTGCGCGGTGGTCTTCTCCGCCCTAGGTGTCCTCGGCGCCCTCGGCGGCTCCAGCCTCGGCAAGGCGATGGACGGAGACCGGCTGATATTTGTCTTCGGCATCCTGATGGTTGTCGTCGGCGTCCTGATGCTGAAGCCCAAGAAGCCCGTGTCGATCGAGTGCCGTCCCGTCGACCTCAGGATGTGTCTCTCGACAGCCGCCGTCGCGCTCTTCGCAGGCGCCGCTTCCGGCTTCTTCGGTATCGGCGGGGGCTTCCTAATCGTTCCCGGCCTTATGCTGGCGACGGGCATGCCGATGATCAACGCGATAGGCACCTCGCTCCTCTCCGTCGGTGCGTTCGGATTGGCGACTGCCCTGAACTATGCGAGTTCAGGCTTGGTGGACTGGTGGATTGCCGTCGAGTTCATCGGGGGTGGCATCGTAGGCGGCTTGCTCGGGATGCTACTTGCCACACGGCTCAACGCCCACAAGAACATCTTTGACCGCTTGTTCGCCGCGCTCGTCTTCGTAGTTGCCGCCTACATCCTGTACCAGAGCGCGCGGCAGGCCGGGGCACACCAAAGCATCCTCGATCCTCAAGTGGTCTTCGACGGTGCTCACGCCCCGAGTTGACCAGGCAGCCGTTCCGCCGCGACGCGTTCTCGCAGGCTCTGTAGCCGGCATCAGGATAACGGTACACGTAGTCGCGCAGCGCCGATGCGTTGCCGTGGATCATGCGGAATTGAACGGTGAGCGCCAGTTCGGACGGCGGAATCGATAATCGCCGCCGAGGTCTTGACGTGATACACTATAGCGAGCGCATAAACCGTGGGAGGTGGGAATGCGTGACCTTGCAACCGCACTTGCGGCTGTAATGCTCGCCGCTCAGAGCGCGGCAGCCGAGGAGCCTCTTGTATTCCATACTGCGCAGTTTGAGGACGCCACCGTCGTCAGTCTCGGACTCGTGAGCAACACGACGACGGAACGGCCGGGATATGATTACGACGTCGTCATCTCACTTTCGCAGACCAATTCCCGCAGCGGCGTGGTCTACAATGATCCAGGAAAGCACCGAGCTCTTGTAAAGTGCGGCGATCCGGCGAGGGTATCGGTCAGGGGTGTCGACTATTCGATACCGACGTCAGGCGCGGTTCAGCAAGATTGGAAAGCCGACCTCTGGCGTGCCGTCTGCGAGTCGCCCGTTTCGTAAGCCGGCGCATGCTCTGCAGCTCGGGGATTCAAAGCATCGAGCATATACCAGACATCGATGGGGAGCCTTCGCCCTTGCAGAGCCGCTGATCTCAAGGACATCCATGTGGCGTCCGGGACTGGCGCTTGCAGCCGCACGACGAGGTCGGACGAGATCCCAAGCGAAGAGCCGAGCGAATTCGCTAGGGTTTCCAGCCGCTGCGCCACGTAACCGCGTCGCCGATGACCGTGAACTCGCTGTGGCAACTGTTGTCGAGAACGCCGCCGACTACCGTGCCGTAATGCAGGCCAATGGCAGCATGGAGGGCCGAGTAGCCGTTCGACAGCTTTTGATTCCTCCAGTCGCTGAGCGCGTCGACCAGATCGAGCGCGCATGCGAGCGCGCGGTCCGCGTCGTTTCCCCCGGGCCGCGGTTGCCCGAATACCGCCATGACCCCGTCGCCGATGAACTTGTCGACCGTCCCGCCATGGTCGAAGATCGTCTGCGAAACGAGCTGACGATACTCGGCCAACACGAAGGCCAACTCGCGGGCGTGGCGGTTTCTGCGAAGCTGGTGAAATCGCGCAAATCGAGGAGCATGACCGCCGCATTGCGTCGCTCCAGACCGAGAGTCTCGCCTCGTTCCTGCAGTTCCGGGACGATCAGCGGCGAGAAGAACCGCGAGAGATTGTGCCGCCTCTGGTCCGCCCTGAGGGCTTCTTTGCGCGTCCGGTCGTGATCCCGCGCAAGCAGGTAGATCGCAAAGGCCGTTAAGCCGAAGCTGACCGTCAGGCCGAGGTCCTGGTTGAAGAAGGAAGCGAGTAGCGAAATGGCATCGGCGGTGTGGTGCCTGACCGCGGTGATCGCCAGCATGGGAGCGCCCAGGAACACATCGGGCCGTCGCCACCGCAGCGATGCTGATGGCCAGATAGCTGACGATGACGATTGAGTGGGTGCCTTCCGCCCCTTCATTGCCGCCGAGTAGAAAGTTCGAGACTAGGTGTCGCGAAGGCGACGAACCGCAAGATGATCGAGCGTAATTCCCTTGCGAAGTCCCACTGTGGGTGAAGCGAAGACGTCACGTCCTACCGCGTGAAGGTGGGAGATGCTTCTCCGGTTAACGGATGAAGCGAGGGGAAGGGACGCGGTCAATGCCGCGTCCCTTCGTTTCACTACTTGACCTGCGTCACGGTAAGCTTGCCGTTGACGCGCTCGGCGACGAACTCGACGTTCGCACCTTCCTTCAGCTTCTCCAGCATCGCGTCATCCTGGACGCGGAACACCATCGTCATGGCGGGCATTTCGAGGCTCTTCAATTCCTCGTGAATCAGCGTGACCTTCTTCGCCTTGGCATCGACCTTCTTGACGGTGGCTTTTGTGAACTCCTGTGCGAGAGCGCCGTAGGCTGTTCCGGCGGCGAGCGCAGTGGCGAGCGTGAGCTTGATGAGGCTGTTCATGTTGGACTCCTTTCGATGGTCACTTCTTGGCAACAGTGACGTCGCCGTGCATGCCGGCGTCGTAGTGGCCGGGGACGAGGCAGGCGATCTTGAACGTGCCGTCGTTCGTGAACCTCCAGACAATCTCGCCGGACTCCCCGGCGGCGAGACGGACGGCGTTCGGATCGTCGTGCTCCATGTCGGGGAATTTCTCCATCACCGCCTTGTGCTCCATGATCTTGTCCTCCTGGTCGAGCACGAACTCGTGGTCG
The DNA here is from genome assembly GCF_002885915.1 of Sinorhizobium sp. M4_45. Classification (NCBI taxonomy): domain Bacteria; kingdom Pseudomonadati; phylum Pseudomonadota; class Alphaproteobacteria; order Hyphomicrobiales; family Rhizobiaceae; genus Sinorhizobium; species Sinorhizobium sp. M4_45. The sequence continues at coordinate 72,431 of NZ_NWVE01000017.1, read as the reverse complement.
AGCTCGCCCGCGTTCTTGATCGCGAAGCGGATGGTCTGGCCCTCGCGGACCTTGAACGTCGATGGCGTGAAGATCATCTTGCCGTCGTCCGTCTCCTTCATCGTGACCTGAATCGTTTGGGTGGCGTTTGCTTTCTTGCCCGGCTCGCCTACAGCCATGGCCTCGCCGTGCGCGCCTGCGTGATTGCCACCGGCGAGCGCCGGGGTGGCGAGCGCGGCGACGAGAAGTCCGAAGATTTGAGCTTTCATTGTGTGGTCCTTAGGTTGGTTGAACATCGGCATACTGGATCAGCCGTGGTTCTTGTGTTTAGGCGTGATCTGGGTCTTGGCGTCCTTGGCTTTGGTCGCGTCGGGGAGCTCGCCCGTCCACTCCCAGGCCTGAGTTCCGGGCGGGTTTTCGTACCAGCCGGGATCGGCGTAATCGCCCGCCGAGATGCCCTCGCGGACCTTGACGACGGAGAACATGCCGCCCATCTCGATCGGCCCGTGCGGACCCCAGCCGGTCATCATGGGTATGGTGTTTTCGGGGATTTCCATTTCCATCTCGCCCATGTCGGCCATGCCGGACGTGCCCATCGGCATGTACTCCGGGCGAATCTTCTTGATCTTCTCGGCGACCTTCGATTTGTCGACGCCGATGAAGGTCGGGATGTCGTGTCCCATGGCGTTCATCGTGTGGTGCGACTTGTGGCAGTGGATCGCCCAGTCGCCCGCGTATTTGGCGTCGAATTCGTAGGCGCGCATGGCGCCGACCGGAATGTCGATGCTGACCTCCGGCCAGCGCGCCTCCGGTCGGACCCAGCCGCCGTCGGTACATGTGACCTCGAAGTCGTAGCCGTGCATGTGGATCGGGTGGTTGGTCATGGTGAGATTGCCGACCCGCACGCGCACGCGGTCGTTCCTGGAAACGACGAGCGGGCTGATGCCCGGGAAGATGCGGCTGTTCCAGCACCACATATTGAAGTCGGTCATTTCCATGACACGCGGCACGTAGGAGCCCGGCTCGATGTCGTAGGCGTTGAGCAGGAACACGAAATCCCGGTCGACCGGCATGAATTTCGGGTCCTTGGGGTGGATCACGAAGAAGCCCATCATCCCCATCGCCATCTGCACCATCTCGTCGGAATGCGGGTGGTACATGAAGGTGCCCGACTTCACGAGATCGAACTCGTAGACGAAAGTCTTGCCGGGCGGAATGTGCGGCTGCGACAGCCCGCCGACCCCGTCCATGCCGGACGGCAGGATCATGCCGTGCCAGTGGATGGTCGTGTGTTCCGGCAGCGTGTTGGTGACGAAGATGCGGACCCGGTCGCCTTCGACCGCTTCGATCGTCGGGCCGGGAGACTGGCCGTTATAGCCCCAGAGATACGCGGTCATACCCTCGGCCATCTCGCGCTCGACCGGCTCGGCGACAAGGTGAAACTCCTTGACGCCGTTGTTCATCCGGTAGGGCAGGGTCCAGCCGTTAAGCGTGACTACGGGGTTGTAGTCGGGACCGGAGGTGGGCTTTAGCGGCGGCTGCGTCTCTGCCGTCTCCACAACGGCGGCTTCTGGCAGCCCCATATTCGACGTCTTCGCCCAGGCGGCGGTCGATACCAGGGCGGCGCTCGCGCCGAGTAACTGTCTTCTGTTGAACATGGCCTGTTCCTTTCTCAGTGGCCGCCACCACCGCCCTCGGCGGCAGCCGCAACTTCCGTCTCGCCGGCGGCCGCACCCACGCCGCCGCCGTAGATGGCGGGGGCGAGGTTGGCCTCGGCCAGCCAGAAGTCGCGCTTGGCGTTGACGGCAAGCAGAATCGAATTGACCTTCTCGCGGCTGTCGGCGAGCAGTTCGAAGGTGTTGGTGATCATCGCGTTGTAAGTGAGGAGGGATTCCTCCTCGATCTTGGTGCGCAGCGGCACGACGCTGTTGCGGTAGTGCCGGGCGATATCGTAGTTGGCGCGGTAGGCCTGATAGGCCGAGCGTGCTTCCGAGCGGACATTGACGGCCTTCTCGGCGAGAAGGTTCGCCGCCCGCATATAGGCGAGCTCGGCCTTGCGCATGCGTGCCTTGCCGCTGTCGAAGATCGGAATGACGAATTCGAGTTCCGCCTGTCCGGTCGTCTCGGTCTTGACCTCTCCGTCTTCGTTTTCCCGTTCCGTCTCAAAACCGGTGAGGAGTTCGAGGTCGGTGACGTAGCGGGTCGCTTCCGTCAGCCTGTAGGATTTCGCGGTCGCTTCAAGGTCGAGCTTCGCCATCTGGAGATCGACGCGGCGCTGCAATGCTTCCGCCTCGATCAGGTCGCGCTTCAATATTCCCTTCGGCAACTGCGGCAGGCGGTTTGGAACCTGATAGTCGATGCCTGAGCCCCAGAGGCCCATCAGCCGGGTCAATTCTTCCTTGGCGAGCCTCGCCTCCAGCCGCGCCTTTGCCGTCTGTCCTGCCAGTTCCGCATAGAATACATGCTCGCGGGCTTGGCCTTCTTTCGTGAGCGCGCCGCTTTTGCCAAGCTCCTGGGCAAGTTCTGAGGCGGCGTCTGCCGCCGCCTGCGCTTGGTTGAGCTGGGCTACCGTTTCCCAGGCAGCCACCGCATTGATCCAGGCGCGCCGTGTGTCCGAGGCAAGCTGCAGCGTCCGGAGCGCCGCATTCAACTGGGCCCTTCGGAATCCGGTGTCGGCGATGGCAATGTTCCGGTCTCGCGTGGCAAGCTCGAGAATATTATTGGCGATCATGCCCTCGACCGATTTGAATGCTTCTATTCTTGGCGTGCCGAGCCCGGTCAGTCCGACCGAGACCGTCGGGTTGACGAGCATCGTAGATTGCCAGGCAGCGGCGGCAGAATCCCCCAAGTCAGCATAGGCGGCCTGCAGCCCCTTGTTGTTGAGCAGCGCCACCTGAACTGCCGTCTCGACATCGATCGCTTTCTTCGCCATCAGCGACTTCACGCGGTCGGAGACAACACGTGCGTGCTGCTGGTTCTGTATCCAGACCGTCTGCTTTCCTACAGCCTCGGCCGTTTTGGCCTCGACCGAAGAGAAGCCGGCGTTCTTCGCTGCGTATTCGCTCGCGGACACGCAGCCGCCGAGCACAAGCGGCAGGGCGAGGGCCGCAGCCAGTTTGACAGGGGCTCTCATCATGACGCGTCTCCTTCCGGAGTCTGCGCGTCGTTCTGGTTGCGCCACGGCTGGGGATCGACCGGAACGCGGTGGCTGTATCCCGAAACCGGGCTCGTATATCTGACGGGGCGGACCTGCGCCTGGGAGGCGGCGAGGTCGCGCGTGGCAATGACGTCGGGAGGCAATGTGGATGCGCATCCGCTCGCGAAAAGCGGCAGGGCGGCCACGAAGAACAATGGTTTCATGGTTTTATCCGAATAGGAAATTGCAGCGGCGCACGAGAGCAAACCGGCTCGCGAACGCTCGTTAGACCCGCGAGAAGAACGGGTGCGGTGCTATTCAGATGTTCGGTGGTCGGTGCAGCAGCGGCAGCTCGCCCGTGGTCCGGGCGTCGTCGACGAACTCGCGGATGGTGGCGACGCGAAGTCCACCGACGGGATTGGATTCAGCGACAATCGCCATGCTGACGCAGAAGCCCTTGCAGCAGTCGGTCTTCACAAGCTTCTGGGAGTCGTCCCGGGAGGATTTCTGATCGGCGTGCGTATGTCCGCCGCCCGCCACATCGTGATGATGGTCGTCGGACTGGGCAATTTCAGGACTGGACCAAGCGCCGTGCATGGCGGCGGAGGCGGTCGGCAATGAGTACACCGTCAGCGACATGACAATCGCCAAGCGGAGCAGAACCAGCATCTTTCGCAATGTGATTCGAAACATACCCATGCCCGAGGACTACCATCGGTCCCGAAGTTGTCAATTGTCAGCCCGTATGAACACGCGATTCGCGTCCATTATATGGCACCGGCCTTACCGTCGATCGGATGCTGGTTAAAGGTGTAATGGTCCCAACGATGGGAAGGTCAAGCGAGAAAGCGACCGAACGCGGAACGAGGCGTCCGCCGGTCGCTACTTGTCTCGCCGCAGGGGGGCGCTTTGAAACGCTGTCGGCGAAGAGGTTTAGCGGCATGGCGACCGGAACAGCCTGCATTTAGCGCGAGTCATTCAGTCTCGCTCTGATCGCCTTCATCAGCTCGATTTCCTGACGCTGCCCTTCAGAGATTTGTTTGCACAAGTTGGTGAGTTCCTCGTCCGTGAGGTTCGCTTCGCGGCACATCAGAATTGCACCTGAATGGTGCGGGATCATCGAGGCGATGAACTGGTCGTCGTCGATCAACGCCTGGGCGCGCGTTCCCGCAAACGCCAGAACAAAGAGAGCGGCCAGGCCGAGGTGAATCGCCACGTTCAGTCGCCTGTTCCCATACATCCCACCCATCGTCGCCAGCATGATGATTCCCATCGGAGCAACCATCGTCAGCGCCATGTAGAACATGTTGAGGTTGTTCCGAAAATCGGACCAGCCTTCGATCATCGAAAACATCACGATATACATGACGGCCAGGCTGAGCGCCATGTTGACGGCGAACATAAGGTAATGGTGAGCTGTCGTGTCCGGGTGTTGCATTGAGTGTTGGTCTTGCTCTTTCATGATGACGCTCCGCTTCGTAGACAGTTGCAGCGTATGAACTTGGGGATGCTGGAGCAACCGGCGGTCCGGCCGTTCGTTCCATCAAAGCGGTACTGGGGTTGCGCCTCGGCAACCGAACCCAGCCTTAGTCGGTCTGGGGTCTCGTGCCTGTCGATCTACTTGCGCCGGGAATCCGCGTCCGGTGCGTAGTGGGGGAACTTTCATGTGGAAGGCTGGTTTGAGGACGGAAGGAATTGCACCCCATGCGTGCTTTCAGGGCAGTCTCCCGAGTGATTGGAATTGCGGTGCTAAGCCAAACCGTTCTTGCTCGTGCGGGCGATCTATCCGCCGCCAAAGCTCCCGCTCTCCTGAACCAAACAGCCTTCCAACCAAATAGGAGAACTCAATGAACACCCTGCTCAAGCTTGCGGTCGCAGCGGCGGCCGTCCCGACCATAGTTTTCGCGACCATGGAATCTACCTTGGCCCAGATGGCAATGCCGGACGCATGCAAATCCGAGGCCTCGGCGAGTGGAGACATGCAAACGGCCGGCAGCGGCATGCCGACGGGCCAGATGGCCGAACACCAAAAGGCGATGATGGAAGGCATGCGGGAAACTGAACCAGCCATGATGCAGGGCATGATGGCGAAGGACCCGGACGTCGCCTTCGTCTGCGGCATGATCGCCCACCACACGGCCGCTATCAACATGTCCGAGGTCGAGCTGAAATACGGCGACGATCAGGAGGCGAAGTCGATGGCCGAGAAGATCATCGAAGCACAGAAGAAGGAAATCGAGGAGATGACCAACTGGGCCAAGGAGCACGCCAACTGACGGAAACTTGCCGGACCTCTGCGCATTTCAGCGCGATTGCCGGCAACGCGTATGATGGATATTGAACTATATCGACGGGAAAGAAAGCTGAGCCGCAAGAAACTTTCGAGACGAACCGTCGTGGTTCTGAACGCCCGCTGGCAGGGGCCGGAGGAATGTGCGCCAGTCGGTGGCTCGCCGGACGTCAATTCGGTTTGCTCTGGAAATGATATTGATGGCGAGCATCTTTGGAGCAGTATTCCTGCTTTGGCATCTCGTGCAGTGAAGCCTTGACGAGATCGCCAGTAGTGACCATCTGCGCAGCGTAAAAACGTTGCCCAAACGGAACTTCGGCAGAAGAATGTTGATTAACGCCAGCGGACCAAAAGCGGCGTTGGCGTTACTCGCCGTAGGCGCTTTCGCCACGTTGATGCCCGCTGTGGCACAGACCGTCGAGACGGACAACGTCAGGCAGAGACAGAATGGAATGAAGGCGATGGCGGCGGCAAGCCAAGACCATCGACGGCATGTTCAAAGGATCGTTGGCCTACGACGCGAACGCGTTCAAGGCTGCCGCCGAAACGATCGGGTCCCATTCCGGGGAAAGGCTGTCGTCGCTCTTTGACAGGTCGACCGGCGCACCCGGGTCGAAGGCGAGCGCCAATGTCGAATCCGAACGCCCGAAGTTCGACAAGCCGGGCGCCGACTTAGCGTCTATGCCTCCGCGCTCGCGGCGGCGGCAGAGCGCAATCCGGATGTTCTCAGCCCTCAGATACGCATGCAGGCTGGAGACGCGATGATGGGCGGACCGCTTGCCAGGAAAGCGAAGACGAGCCGGGATGTCTGGTCAATGCCCGCCGAGCATGCGTTCCATCTCATGCTTCAGACCTGTAAGTCCTGCCATGCCCAGTTTCGAGTACGGACCGAGTAGGTCGGCAGAAGTGCCGGTCAAAACGCAATCGAACCCAGGAAAGCCGCGCAGAACAAGCGTTTTGCCCCTTGAGTTCTCTCATTGGAGGCATCGTCATGGACGGTCACCTGCTGGCGGCATTTCGCTGTTGGGCGACATGTGACGGCCTGGGCCGTGGGGACCGCCGACATCGAAGACGACGATCCTCGCCGCCAGCAATATCAGCGCAGCTGCAATGAAGCCGGAGGCCTTTAACCATCGCGGCATCCCCGGATAGTCGTTTCCCTCCGCCGTTTCTTTGTCTCCGCCATCCTAGCATCCGGTTGCGTGCCCGCGTTCTATCGGGAGTTCTGCAACACCTCGAAGTTTACGTGACAGAGCGCCCAGACCGAAACGAGCATTAACTCTCGGGCTCTTGCCATCGGTCACCTTGGCGATCTCTTCGATAATCGGGCATTCCGGCCGATCGTCCCCATGGCAGTGGTTGGCGAGGTGCTTCGGCGTCTTCGTCATTTCCTCGATCGCCGCAATCTTGCTCTCCAGTTCGGCAATGTGTTCCAGAGCCACCGCTCTGACGTCCGCGCTGTTCCTGGACCGGTCGCCCCAAAGCGCAAGCAGTTCCTTGATCTGCTTGACCGAGAAGCCGAGATCGCGGGCGCGGCGCACGAACTGCAGCGTATGGACGTCTTGGTCGCCGTAGACTCGGTAGCTGGAGACGGTCCGAAGAGCAGGGCGGGTCAGCCCGATCTGTTCGTAGTAGCGGATCATTTTCGACGAGACGTCGCCCTGGAAAGTTCTCCGATGTTCATGTGTTCATCCTTCCAATGCGGGCCTCCGGCGAAGCCGGACCTTTGAGACTCTCAGGCGGGGTTGACGGATCGAAGCCGCAGGGCGTTGCCAAGAACGAAAACGCTCGACATCGCCATCGCGGCGGCCGCGAGGATCGGCGAGAGCAGCGTGCCGTTCAGCGGGTAGAGAACGCCCGCGGCGACCGGAACCAGGCTGACGTTGTAGGCGAACGCCCAGAACAGGTTCTGCTTGATGTTGCGGATTGTCGCCTTGCTGAGCGCGATCGCCTTCGGCACACCGATCAAGTCGCCGGACATCAGAACCACGTCGGCGCTCTCGATTGCGATATCGGTGCCAGTGCCGACGGCGATGCCGACGTCGGCTTCAGTCAGCGCGGGCGCATCGTTGATCCCGTCGCCGATGAATGCGACGTTGCGTCCGCCCTCGCGCAGCCTCTTCACCGCGTCAACCTTGCCATCCGGCAGGACTTCGGCAACGGCTTCGTCGATGCCAAGTTGCTTGGCAATGGCCTCGGCTGTGCGGCGGTTGTCTCCGGTGATCATCGCGACCTTGAGGCCGAGGTCATGCAGAGCCTTGATGGCTTGCGGCGTCGTGTCCTTGATCGGATCGGAGACCGCGATGATCGCCGCGAGCCGCCCGTCGATGGCCGTATAGAGCGGTGACTTCCCGCTCTTGCCAAGGCGTTCGGCCTCCGTGGCAAACGGGCTCACATCAATCCCGATCCCGCTGAACGCACGATCCGCGCCAACCAGTACGGGCAGGCCGGATACGGTTCCGCGAACACCAAGACCGGGTGTTGCTTCGAACTCTGTCGCAGGAACCAAGGCGATGCCCCTGGACTTTGCCGCCGACACGATTGCTTCCGCGATAGGATGCTCCGAAAAAGCTTCAAGGCTGGCGACGAAGGACAACACCTCGTCGGCTTTGAATCCATCGGCCGGAACGATGTCGGTTAGCTCGGGACGTCCTTTCGTCAGGGTTCCGGTCTTGTCGAGCGCGATCACATCGGCCTCTCGCAAGCTTTGCAGCGCCTCGCCCTTGCGGAAGAGGATGCCGAGCTCGGCAGCGCGTCCGGTGCCGACCATGATCGAGGTCGGGGTCGCGAGACCCATGGCGCAGGGGCAGGCGATTATCAAAACCGCGACGGCGTTGACGAGCGCGAAAGTCAGCGCGGGCGAGGGACCGAAGACGTACCAGGCGGCGAAGGTCAGGATGGCGGCCAGGATGACGGCGGGGACGAACCAGCCGGTCACCTTGTCGACCAGCGCCTGGATTGGCAGTTTCGAACCCTGTGCCGCCTCGACCATCTTGATGATCTGTGCAAGCAGGGTATCGCCGCCGACCTTGGTTGCCCTGAACGTGAACGAGCCGTTCTTGTTGATCGTGCCGCCGACGACCTCGCTTCCGGCAGCCTTCTGGACCGGCACAGGCTCGCCGGTGATCATGGATACGTCGACATAGGAGCTGCCGTCGAGAACCGTGCCGTCGACCGGAACCTTCTCGCCGGGTCTGATCCTGATGACGTCGCCGACCACGACATCGCTGATCTGGATTTCAACGAACTCGTCGCCATGCGCGACGAAAGCGGTCTTCGGCTGCAAACCCAGAAGCCGCTTGATCGCCTGGCTGGTGCGGCCCTTGGCGCGGGCTTCTAGGAAACGGCCGAGTAGGATCAGCGTGACGATGACCGCGGCCGCCTCGTAGTACACGTTTGCCGTCCCGGAGGGCAGAAGGCCCGATGCGAATGTCGCGACGACGGAGTAGCCCCAGGCGGCGGTGGTGCCAAGCACGACAAGGGAATTCATGTCCGGCGTCCAGCGCAGCAGGTTCGGAACGCCCTTCCGGAAAAACCGCAGGCCGGGTCCGAACAGGACAGCGGTAGCGAGCGCGAACTGGATATAGAGATTATGGCGCATGCCGATATTCTCCATGATCCATTCGTGTACGCCGGGCAGAAAGTGGGAGCCCATTTCGACGAGAAAGAGGGGCAGCGTCAGCAAGGCCGAGAAGATCACCAGGGCCTTGAGCTTGCGGATTTCCAGTTCCCGGCGATCCTCCGGCTCAGCAGTTGCGCCGGAAGCCTTCGCCTTTCTAACGTCGTATCCCGCGTGTCTGACGGCGGCTTCGAGCGCGGCGACATCCACGCCCGAAACGAACCGGACGGTGGCCTTCTCGGTCGCCAGGTTGACGGAGGCGTCGGTGACACCGGCTACTGTGCTCAACGCCTTCTCTACCCGGGACACACAGGAGGCGCAGGTCATGCCTTCGATGCCGAACTCCTGAGTGATGACCTTGGCTTCGTAGCCCGCCTTCTCGATGGCAAGAAGAATACCGTTCGTGTCCGGCGCTCCGGTGAATTCCACGGTTGCCCGCTCGGTGGCCAGATTGACGGTCGCGGAGGCGACGCCGGGCACTGCCGAGATGGCCTTCTCCACCCGGCGCACGCAGGAGGCGCAGGTCATTCCTTCGATGCCGAAGTCGGTGGAGGCGGGGACGGCAGTGGACTTCTCGATCTGTGTGAATGCAGTCATCTGAGCAATTCCGATTACAACTGCACTATCAGATAATCCTTCCAACAATGGTAAGGTCAAGGGGCAAGTGAGCTTTGCTGCCGGGCTTCATCGACGACGATGATCCCCCTGCGGGACCAGGTGCCGACGGCCGGACAGTTCGCGATAGAGCGCTTCGGGAGATACGCCGATTTCCTCGGCCAGCCTGCGCCATTCACCCCTGGACGGAAGCTGCCCGTCGTTCCACGTCAGCCAAGCCTCAAGCCTGGCTCCCACCGTGCGCAACGACAAGATTTCGGCTCGTTTCCGGGCGCTCTGAAGCTCGTGCGATAGATGCCGTGACCAAGCCGGGCAAAGGCAGGTTCGTTGTACAGCAGGTCACGGACGACACCGATAGGGACAGCAAGAATGTCCGTCTGCGTCGCCGCCACGGCATCGCAGTGATAATGATCCGAAAACACGGAGGCCTCCGCTATAATCGTAGGGCTCGCTGAACGCTGTAAGACGGCACGGCTTCCGTCCACGTGATAGCGCAGGAGGTTCACGCACCCCTCCGTTGCGAGAAACAGCGCATGAACGGGGTCGCCTCGATGAAAGAGGTGCTCATTCTTTTCGAGCGACTTTTTTGCGACCGCTTTCGGCTGGAGATTGACGAGAATTTGATCCGACATGATACCTATCATGTCCAGGACGACCAACGTTTGGCAAGCTCGAGGCCTCGAACTTGTGAACGGTGACTCATGAAAAAGCTGATCCCTGTGCTCGCAGTTTTGCTGTTTCCGATTACCGCCGCTGCGGAGGGCAAACACGTTCATTCTTCGCCCTATGCCGGACAGGAGCATCGCGACGTAAAAAGCCTATCGGCGGACGACATCGCCGCGCTGGAGACTGGAGAAGGTTGGGGCTTGGCGAAGGCAGCCGAGCTGAACGGAATGCCCGGGCCTTCACATGTGTTGGCAATGAAGACCGAGCTTCATCTGACTGGCGAACAGGAGGATAGAACGCGGAGCATTTTCCAGAGAATGCGCACCGAAGCCGTTGCGGAGGGCAAGAGCTTGGTGGCCGGGGAACAGGCGCTCGAGATCGCTTTCCCCGAGCGCTCTATAGACCATGGTGGGTTGCGCGAACATCTCCGGCGCATGGAGGCGAGCAGCGCCAACCTCCGTTACATCCATCTGGCAGCACACCTGGAGATGCTGAAGGTTCTGAGCGCAAGCCAGATCGACCGCTACAACGAGTTGCGCGGATATACTCGATAGAACAAGGCTGTCAGAGCCATTCCTTGCTTTCCAACTTTGTTGACCAAGAACACGCGCCATTGGGACGGCGCGTGTTTGCGATCGTCGCTGAATTCAGGCGACGTGGCTGCAGCAAGACTTCGCGAACGAAGCCTTGTAGCCAGCGTCTTCGATTGCGGCGACGAATGCTTCCGAGGCGGCCTGGGAGTCAATTGAAGCGGTCTTCGCCTCGAGATTGACCGCCACCTCTGCGTTGGGATCAACGGATTTGACGGCTTTTTCCACCGCGCTTACGCAGTGTCCGCAGGTCATTTCGGGTATATTCAGATGATGCATCGAGGTCTCCTCGTGGGTTTTGACACGATCCAATGTGGCGTTTCCAACGATGGTAAGGTCAATAGCCCGGTACAAAAAATAGCCTGCCGACAGCGCAACCAGCAAAAAAGAGCCGTGGACCGCAAGCCCCGCATCAGCGGCGCGCCCGGAGCCATCGGTCCGGTCGAGGACTTGAGAAAGCTTATTGAATTGCCGATTTCTCTTTTTGAGACAGCGCATTCCGATGATCGCAGGGAGGCGATGAATTTCGGATGGCTCGGGCGAGCACTGTATCGATCGTCTCGCGTCGACCCAATGTAAAATGCCGCTTGGTCGCTCGAGAGCAAACGGAGGCATTGCGGCCACCGCCTCGCGCCTATAGGTTTTCAGCCCATCGTTCATCGCTGAATTCTGGAGATCAAATCATGGCGAACGGCACGGTCAAATTCTTCAACAACGCGAAGGGGTTCGGCTTCATCACGCCCGAGAATGGTGGAAGCGACGTGTTCGTCCATATTTCCGCAGTGCAGGGTGGCGCTCTGAGCGACGGCCAGCGCGTCAGCTACGACTTGGGTCAGGATCGCAAGACCGGCAAATCCAAGGCAGAAAACGTCCGCGTGCTTTAACACAATCTCCGAGCGCCAGGAGGAGCAGGCATGAGCGACCGTGTCACGCGAAGGCTCCTCGAAGGCTGGTTCTCGAGGACCGGGCCAGTGGCGAAGCGCTTCTGGGCGGCCCGCATATCACTTTGCATGCTGGAATTACTCAACCGTCGGCCACTGAACAGCGCCTGTCCCCGCGTCTTTTGAGACGCGCAAAAGCCGCTTTAACACTTCGAATCCCTCAGCGAGAGTCCCTCGTGATGAAATCGTAATCAATGTAGCGGCGGACCAGCTTCAGCGAGCGGTCCGGGTGCGTGAAGAACTGTGCGGCACGATGCTGCCGACCGGCGCCTTGGTCAGCTTCGTGCGCGGCTGGCCGCCACAGGTGATGCTGCCGGGGATCGGCTCGAGTTCGGGCAACGCCGACGGGCGGGAGGTGCATGTGCCGAGCAGAAGGGCGGCAAAGACGGCGGGCAACGCACGTTTCATGGCGCTTCTCTCAATCCCAAGCATTGAGGACGCGAAGAAATTCCGCAGATTTCCTCAACCCTACCGGTCGGTCACAAGGTCGTAGTCGATGCGGCGGCTTATCAGCAGCAGGGAACGGTCGGGCTCGATGACGTAGGTCTCGGAGACCTGACGTCCGAACTTATCGCGGAACCGATGCGGCACAATGCTGCCGACCGGCGCCTTAGTCAGCTTCGTGCGCGGTTGGCCGCCATAGGTGATGCTGCCCGGAATGGGTTCCAGGTTGCGCGAGTAGCCGACCGAGGGTGGATCGGTGGAAGTGCAGGCGGCGAGTAGGAGACTCGCACAAATGGCGGTTAAGGCGGTCTTCATGGCGGCGTTATCCTTGGCTCCGACGATTGTGCTCTAGCCGTTGCTCGAAGCCCGCTGGTTGCGCATCATATTCCTTCTTCACCAACGGTCAAAGGAATTACGCGTATTGGTTGAGTTTCTGGTGATGCACGGCGCTGTACCAGTGATCGACAGGGAGTGTCCGAGTGCGCAGGCCAGAGATGCGACCCGCAATCAACGGCTTGCGACTATTCATTCATTGGCACGCTTCATCGGCATGCGTTCGCCGGTCCACCTGGCTGGTGTTCCGAGATAAGGGCAATACCATTCAAGAAGACGGCAAAGGCCGCGATCGGATATCTCGAAAAGGCCGCGATGGATGCGCTTCTCCGTCAACCCGACAGGCGTACGACTCTGGGCGCGCGCCATCATGCTCTGCTGCTGTTCCTGTACAACAGCGGTGCTCGCGCGGATGAGGCAGCAAAATTGACGGTCGGCAATCTTCAATTAGGCGCGTCTCCTTCAGTGCGCCTTCATGGGCAGGGAAACAAGATCCGGAGTGTGGCCAGCGACGGCAACATCGCTGGCCGGCCTCGTGACCGATCGGGATAGAAGCGATGCAGTCTTTCTGGGCCGGATGAAGGAGCCTCTGACGCGGTTCGGAATACACCGGGTCGTGACGCAATATGCTGCCATGGCAACCAAAACCGTGCCGACCCTGGCCACGAAGCGCGTCAGCCCCATACGATTCGGCACACGACAGCCGTCCACCTCCTGCGTGCAGGTGTCGATATCAACACCATCCGCGCTTGGCTGGGCCATGTTTCGTTGGACACCACGCACATCTACGCCGAGGTGGATCTGGAAATGAAGGCCAAGGCCTTGGCCAAGGTTGATATCAGCGGCTTGAAAGAGCCCCCACGGACTGCATTCCATCGATGTTGCTTTGGTGGTAGTTGAGAGTGCCCCACCAACAAAGTTTCCAAATTGGGAACTTCGCCACTTGTTTCCGCATTGGGAACGCGCTAAATAGGAGTTCGAGTGAACGTTATCGCTAAATCCGCGCTGATGAATTTTTGGAACAGCTTGCCGAAAGGAGCTCCCAGAGAGACCGCGGAAGCCGCGATGACGGAATGGTACACCACCGCATCGAAGGCGAGTTGGAGCAACTTTAGTGAGTTGAAGAAGACATTTAACTCGGCTGACATCGTGGCGGGCAACAAGGTTATTTTCGACGTCGGTGGCAACAAGTACCGCATCGTGGGGCTGGTCGCATTTCGATCAAAGCGGATTTTCGTTCTGTTTGTCGGGACGCACTCCCAGTACGATGCGATTGACGTCAAAGACCTCTGACGTGAAGGGAAGTCGACATGTTGGATTTGAAAGCTTTTCGAACGCTTCAGAGTGAGGCCGAGTACAACGCCGCGCTGAAGGAAGTTCGGCCGTATTTTGAGAAGGAACCCGATGAAGGCTCTGAGGAAGCTGCGCACTTTGACGCGCTCGTCCTTCTCATCGAACAGTACGAAGGTAAGCACTATCCAATCCCGACAGCGAGCCCGGTTGAGGTCGTCAAATCGGTGATGGCTGCGAACAATTACACGCGCGCCGATCTCGTGGCGGTTATTGGCTCCAAAGCGCGGGCGGCCGATCTTTTGAACGGCAGGCGGGAAATCAATCTGGATCAGATCCGGAAGCTCAGCAAGGAATGGAACATTCCGGCTGGCTCGCTGATTGGCGACGTCGCGGCTTAAGGGACACTACAACCAGTAACTGATGCGCTCGGCGCCTTGGCCACTTTACGGTTACCTAAATATCCAAGCCGAGGCCCTTCTTCGGGCCGCGCGTGAGTTCATAGGTTCGGCTCAACTCCGCCCGGTGTGTCCGGTCAACGAGACGAGCGACGTCCTTGATGCGGTCGATCGCGGCCGTGTCCTTCAATCCCAAACGGTCGAGCTCCATCTTGAAGCTCCGCGGATCCGCAGTAAGCATCCGCCGAGGACTGCAGGGTCAGGTTTTCTTGCGCGATCGGCGCTTCCACTTAGCGGCTAGAGCCTCGACGTTTTTTCGGAGATTGGCGGCGTGAGCGTGATCTTTAAGCGAACGAGAGGACCTGCCATCAGGGCTTTTGTGGCAAAACATTGTAGTTCCATAATATGCGTTATCTGATTTTTACAATTTATAGTTGTATGTTCTATTTTCAGGCGATGAAAACAATGGCTTGCCTCAGCGCGGTGTCCCGGCGGATGAGGCCCGTCCTATGCGACCGCTTTGCGCCCCACATAGCAGTCGTTCAGCAGAGCTAAGCCATTCCCCAAAAGCTGTTATCCTGCGGAGCAAACCAGGGTGCGACGCGCGAGAAGGGGACGTTCAGTGGCATCCCCCTGAAGACCAGAGATTCTCGAACACCACGCACTCACGTACGGGTCCACCGGCGCAGGCGCTGTCGCATTGCTTCGCAAACGCCTCAGGGCTCGCCTCGCCTCGTCCGCGTCACTCGCCGAATGCCGGCGATCTTCGGCGCAAAATACCGAAAAGAAGCTGCAGTCGGTTCATTCTGCTGCACCAGTCGAAGATACTGCCAGCTCTCATTGGTTGCCGAGGCCCCCCTAGTATCCACCACATCAGCAGTGATGAAACGCTACCCAAGTCTGCGGATATTGTGGTGATCGGCGGCGGGATTGTAGGCGCCAGCGCGGCCTATTTTCTGGCGCGGCGCGGCCTGTCTTGATCATCGCAGTGTAGCGGCTCTTCCGCTCGACCAGCGAGGTGATATTGGCGTTCCCGAGCGCGCGCTCGAAGATCAGGAGATCGCCCTCCCAATGGCCGACCTGCGAGCGATCGGCAATAAAATCAGGACGTTGATCGATTCTGCAGTCAAACGGGATCAAGCCGTCACGGGGCTTGCGGGCGCGGCGTGGGCGGCTCTTGCGGCGGCCTTCCGGCAAATGCCGATAGAGCTCCAGCGCATAATCTTCCTTGCCATAAACACGGACGTCGCTTACGCCATCGGCAAGCAGGGCGACCGGCGATCTGCTCCGGCGACCAAAACGCCTTTCAGCTGCTCGATGACAAGTTCGCGTAGACGCTCCTTCGAGATGTCGTTGGCGATGCCGTCGTAATAGCCGCTGTATTCCGGAAACTCGGCATCATGAAAGGTAGTGCGCTTCAGCTCACGATAGATCGTTGATCGATGCCGACCGAGTTGGCGGGCGTTCTCACCGACAGGTACCTTGCGTTCCATGATTTCTTCCGCCGGTGCGGCGCCGGCTCTACCAAGACTTGAGCAGGTATCACAACGCGATCCTGCACACCGCCCTTCGCCATGAACGACTAGCTGCGGAGGCGAGCCACATGAGGACCCACGATTGACGAGAAAATTCGAGGCTGCCCGGCGGCGCGGGCCGATAGCAGGGCTCCATGCACAATGGCCATCATGATTTGGGCCTCCTGCTCCGGCGAAGCGTCTAGTCGAAACGAGCCTTGCTTTTCCCCATCCCTTAGAACCGATGCCAGCCACTCCATCAGGTTCTGAAAGTGACGCCGAACCAGCCCGGCAACCTCGTCCGGGAGCATCTGCATCTCGCTTGCCAACATTGCGCAGACACAGAAGGGCTGCGAGGCGTCGAGGACGCACTTCTGCCAGTAATCGAGATAGGCTTCGAGTTGGTTGGCGGGGTCCGCGACATTGTTTCGAAGCGAGTTCAGCCCGTCTTTGGCACGACCTACATAGCGTTCGACTAGGACGGCGACGAGCGCCGCCTTGGTTGGGAAATGGTGGTGGACGCTGGCCTTCCGAATCCCGATCGCGTTGGAAATGTCCGCATAGCTGAATCCGTTGTATCCCCCGACGACGACAAGAGACTGCGCGACATCGAGGATTTTTTCCGAGGTACTGAGCTCCATGTTCGGTATCTACCTTCTGGTAGGATGATCGTCAAATACATCGCGACTTCGTGAATTGACCGTCCGCTGGCCTACCAAGTAGTAGGTAGATCGTTCGATCTCAAGGAGCATCCAATGCATCACCAAACTAAACCGCAGTCGACGTGGCTGCGCTCCTACTACTATACCCGTGCTGGCTTCTCGATCTTCTGGGTGATCGCGGCCACTTCGGCAGCAAGCTTGTCCCCTGTCGCCTCCTTGCTTCTCGTCATCTACCCCGCATGGGACGCGCTCGCGAACCTCGTCGACGCCAGAGCCCACGGCGGCCTCGCCGCCAACAGGTCACAGATGCTCAACGTCTTTGCCAGTTCAGTCATGACGATCATCGTTCTCTTTGCCGTGATGAAAGACACGCACGCTGTTCTGGCAGCCTTCGGCATCTGGGCGATCCTGTCCGGACTTCTTCAGCTCTACACCGGCATCCGGCGCTGGCGGTCAGTTGGAGCGCAGTGGGCGATGATCCTGAGCGGCGCGCAGTCAATGCTGGCAGGCGGCTTCATGATCAAGCAGTCGCTCGGTTTCATGCCGCCGACCATTCTTGACGTCGCTCCTTATGCCGCTTTCGGCGCCTTCTACTTCCTGGTCTCGGCAGTAGCGCTGACTGCTGCGGCCTATCGTGGGCGGAGGAACCCAGCCTGAGAAGGTGATGAGGCTGCGGAGGAACGGCGTCCCTCCCCGCCTCGCCCGTGTAGTCCGCGGCGCATAGATCATCAGTTTCGTCGTAATGTTGTTCCCGTGTCTTGAGGATCCACCGATTACTCGGTATCAGCGTCGATGCATGCGATGAGGCCGTCGGGGCCGGTGGGACATTGAGCCGACCGATCTCGGACGGGTGCACGGATCCCGGCCGCCTTCAATTCTTCAAGCGAAAGAAGCTTAGTGGCGGTGCGGGACCCGACGAAGAACCGGTCCATGTAAGCTCATGCACTCCCGCTGCCATCGCAGCAGAATGGGCGGCGCCCTGCAGCGCGACAAACAGGGTGAGACGTGATCTCATCCAGATTATCGCTTTATAGCGCCACCGTCGCCTCGAAATTGGCAACGAATCCTACCTGCACGGCGCGGGCGACGCGGCGCCGTCTTGAAGCCACAAGAACATCCCAGCCGTCCGCGCCGAAGCCGTTGAGGTCGGGGTGCCCTGGCGTCCGTCCCTGCCGTCGCAGTCGAGGCGCTGGCTCGTGAAGAACAGCTCCCTTGAGTCCTTGCAGACATCCGGCCATCAGTGACCGGAATGTCCCGTGGGCGTTGAAAACGGACGTAAAAAGCACTTGCACAGATTGAACGAAGGACAGGTAACCTGCAAGGCTTGTGAATACGCAGGCGCGCAGGTGCGCTCCAAGGTGATCGGGAGGTGCTGCCCATCACATACGTTCCGCCGCCGCGGCCAGGCCTGCAGCGTCGCGTATTCCGGACTGATAGGCACCGATCAGCCTCGCTGCGAGTATTGCAGCCTCCTCGGAATTCAGTGGCAATGCCCGCAATTGCAGTTCGCGACGGAAAATGCCCTCGATCAACTTGAGCTCGTCAGGCCCTAGTGGATCAAGGGTGCATACTCGTTGGTGTCTCATTAGCTCTTCCTCCCGGGCCTCGCGATCGCCTCGGTGCCGGGGGAAAGTCTACGCGTCTTGGTGTACATGGCGAGTCAATACTGCGCCTCAAGGACAAAGGGTCTGGAACCGTACAATCACCGCGGAATTGGAGAAGACTGTCCTTCCGAACCATGCTGGCTTGCACATAGTCGATGGGCAGCCGGCATGCTAGAGTCATGTAACACCGATCCGCAATCCTTGGCAGAAAGCGGCCGACAGAGCCGCGGTGCTCCGGCTCCCAATGAGGGGAAGGCAATGGCGATTCCACCCCAAGCTTCGGTTAACAACCAGTTGCTGGACCTGCTTCCGGAGGTTGACTATAACCAGGTTGCGCCTGACCTCGACTATGTCAAAGTGGCTAGAGGCGCTCTGATCGCTACAGCCGGCGCCCCCATAGACCATGTTTATTATCTCACGTCCGGGATTGGCTCCCTGGTCGCCTCGACGCCTGAGGGTAACAAAGCGGAGGCGGGTATCTTCGGGAGTGAAGGTTACATTCCGACTTCTGCTGCGATGGGTGTAGAGCTCAGCGTCCACGACATCATCATGCAGATCGAAGGAGACGGCTACCGGATGGAGTTCAGCGCATTCCGGAAGTGGATGGATCTTAACCGGAATTTCGCCCGGGTGATGATCCGTTGCATTGAGGCCTTCTCGATTCAGCTTACCTACACTGCGGTTTCGAACGCGTTGCACGGGGTGGACGAGAGATTGGCCAGATGGCTTCTGATGTGTCACGACCGTGTACCAGGCGACGAGATTCCGCTGACGCACGAGTTCATTTCGCTGATGCTTGCGGTTCGCCGTCCAAGCGTCACAACGTCGCTCCACGTCCTTGAAGGCTACGGTTTTATTCGCTCGAACAGGGGCAACATCATTATCCGGAACAGGCAGGCCCTCGAAGAGTTCGCCCGGGACGCCTATGGCAAGCCGGAGGCGGAATACCATCGACTTATGACTGCGCTCTTCTGAACCCGCGAAAATACGCATCCAGCCCGCCCTGGTACAAACAATGCTGCCGTCGCGGGCCGCAGGGTGTCAAGAAAAAGGCGAAGTCCCTTTCGGCGATCAGCTTGGCGGTGGCCCCGTCCATGAGGAAGCCGTGTTCGATTTAAGATTTCACCGGAGCCGCCTAAAGACAATCAGAGATAGAACACCGACGCATGATGGGCCCCACTAAGCTGAACTTCGTCCGGTAGCGTACGGCAACCAGAGACGACCTACACTCGTTTTACGGACAACTCGACGAATAGGGAATTTCGCCAGCTATTCGGCTGACGAACCCGTCGGCTCAACTGCCAACAGAAGGCGTCCTTTGAGCTGCGCCAGGGAGGTTCAGATGCAAGTGACGGATGCTTGGGAAGAGTGGTGGCGAGGGCTTGGACATGTTGCCCGATGCAACCGCGACATGGCACGGACACGCGAAGCATTTGATGCTGGGTATGCGGCCGGCCGTCTCACACATCGACGAGCCGCTGATGGCGCAGCCGAAATTGCGCGAGGCACGCGTCCGGGGGCGCAAAGACACGAGACCTGGAGAGCTACAAGAGCAGCGCGGGAGGCACCTAGCTGCCAGACGGAGGTTTCGCCACGGCCGTCCCTAGATGCCTGTCGTTGAGCAACTTAGAGATTGCCACCACCAACTTTGCCATAGCGAACGGGTTCCCGAGATGATGCTATTAGGAACGCCTTTCGACGCCCAATCGGGAGCGCTGTCTCCACTCACGTAGACGACCGGCATTTCGGGATCGACCTCTCGGCTGAAACGCGCGACATCCCAGCCATCGGGAGCCTGCTGACACTGCATGTCGGTGATGACCCCTTGTGTGGTGGTCGATGCATTGCTCAAGATTTTCAATGCCTTCTTGCCACTCTCTACAGCAAGACAGCAAATCCGCCTCGACAAGCGTCTGTTCGAAATCGAGCAGAAGCAGCCCCTCGCCCTCTACCAGTAAATCGCGACCGCTTCCATGGTGCCCCCGTCGCGCCATGCGGCCGTAGGTCTCAAACGCAGTGACGGGCCACCAGTTCCCCAGACTTCCAACCCCCGCTCGGGTAAACGCCTTTCTCCGCCCTTCTACGGAGGTGTCGAGGTCATAACGGATGTGCCCGGACGCGGCAAAACCAAAACCTGCCGCTTCTGGAGCCTATACGTATGGAAGTGCGGGTAAGAGGATTATATCGAATCTACTTATCGACGAGCACCGCTGACCAGCGAAATGGAATGGACGGCAGCAATTACGAGCGGGGGCAAACCGCTCTTCCGCTTCCTCTGACGTGTACCGGTTGCGCGGGACGCCGATATTGATCGCGCCAAAGGCTGCGCCGCTTGCATCGAGGATGGGGGCCACCACTGAAAGATCGCCGTGGCAATACTCCTCGAAGGCGGTGGCGTAGCCTTGCGCCTTCGACTTTGTGAGCTTGGCGCTGAGCGCGTCGAGATGCCAGTGGTGTGCAGCGTGAACGGGTGCAGGTTGGATTTGGAGAGGATCGTATGCGCCTCCGCCGATGGCAGGCACGACAGGATCGCGATTTTCGGCGCCGTACAATAAGCCAGCAGGCGCGTCCCGATAATCACGTCATTGTCGAGGACGTGGCGGCTCATGAAGCGTGACACGAAGACGATATCTGTGTCGTCACGAACCGCTAGATTGACGGTCTCCTCAGTCGTCTTACTGAGATGCATGAGGTAGGGCCGCGTTCGACCAGGCTGCTGCTGGCCCGGCTGTAGTGATAGCCGAAATCGAGCGCCTTGACGGAGCTTGGTTTCACCGTTCTTGCTTAGATAGCCGAGCTTTTGCAGGGTGTGGGTGAAGCGCGGGAGGCGCTCATGTCGAGCCCCGTCTCCTCGGCGATCTGCGACAGGCTGAGATTGGCGCGCGCTCCGTCGAAGGCTCTCAGTACGCGGAGGGCAAGCGAAACACCAATGTCCATCAATGATGTTTCGGACGATCAAGGATTACGAGGCACGTTATAGCCTTCACCCGAGCCGGGCCAGCCTTCGCGCAGCCATGCGAAACAGTGTTACCTCTTCTCGATCAGGAACACGAATCCATCGCCGTCACGTTCGTTCCTTGGCCACTGGTCCATCAGCGAGCTCGACTGAATCCCGCCCGCTCCAGCGCGTCCTGCATATCAGGCGACAGCAGGGCGGCAAGGAATGCCTGAACTGCCACCCGCTCCTTCCGGTCCGTAACTAGCGCGAAATCAAAGTGCTCTTGCGTCAGCGGTATGAAACCCAAGCCAGCGGCGCGCGCGACCGGCCCGATCGTGACGCCCCAGTCGGCGCGTTTCTGTACGACAGCGGCGGCGACTGCATTGTGTGAGCGAGGCTGGTTCCAGTAGCCATCAGGGCGCGTCTGGCCTAGCAATTGGTCGATCAGGATGCGCGTACCGGCACCCTGGTTTCGATTGACCATCATGCATTCGGGATCAGCCAGAGCAGCTTCCACCGCCTCCGGCGCATTGCGACCTTCGAAGCGCGCGTCACCGCGTCGGAACACGATGCCTTGTATGCGCCGCCAGCCCGGCACGAGCTCGATACCCTCGCTAAGGAACGGCGTGTTGTAGACTTGTGTCTGAGGGTCGAAAAGATGGATCGGCGCAAGGTCGCACTCACAGCGTTTAGCGGCTGCAAGACCGCCCAGGCTTCCGACGGCCAACGATCGCACCGAAATCCCTTGGCGCGCGATCTTGCCCACGACAAGATCAAGGCCTGTGCAGTGACTGCCGATCACAACGAGGTCGGGCACCCTGACCTGCGGCGTGAACAGCGTCACCGGCACTTGTGCGCCCGCTGGCAGATGGTCGGCGAAGGCGTCAATGCGGATAAAGCCATCAGCCTGGGCGAAGGCGGTAATCGCTCCCGAGCCCTTGCCGGTCGCATAGGCCATCAGTCCGTCCCGCCCCTGCACCAGCGAGACCATGACAAACTCGGTGCGCCCCAGTTCGGACGGAACGCGGAAGGGAAGCTGCGCACTCGTCTGCGCATCAACGCGCGGCGGCAGCCCCGCCATGCGCCGCAGGATGGGCACCACCATATCGTGGAAGGTGAACATGGCCGAGGTCGGGAAT
The DNA here is from genome assembly GCF_002885915.1 of Sinorhizobium sp. M4_45. NCBI lineage: Bacteria > Pseudomonadati > Pseudomonadota > Alphaproteobacteria > Hyphomicrobiales > Rhizobiaceae > Sinorhizobium > Sinorhizobium sp. M4_45. The sequence goes on along the minus strand of NZ_NWVE01000017.1, from coordinate 50,273 downwards.
CCTGGCAAGATGATAACCGGCTTGCCGCCGCATACCGCCAAACAGAGCGGCTTTCCAGGCTTAAGCGCAACACCATGAGCAATGATGCCCGGTTTTCCGAGGCGGCCAATAATACGGTAGCTGACATCTCCCGCACCCTTGGAAGTACCTCCAGATAAAATCAGAACGTCATGGGAGGCGAGCGCCTCACGCATTGCGGTCTCGAGCCTGGCTTCGTCGTCTGGAAACGCGCCCAAAAAATGGGCCTCGCCCCCGTTTTCGGTGACCGCCGCACTAACGATCGGCCCATTGGCGTCGTAAATGCCGGCCGGCTGCAGCGGTTCGCCCGGTTGCACGAGCTCATCACCCGTGGACAGAACAGCAACGCGGAGTTTGCGGGCCACCGTTACCTGCGGGGTTCCGCAGGCTGCGAGTATCCCGATCTCACGCGCGCCGATCACCGACCCAGCCCGCAACACGACCTCTCCTCGCGCCATGTCCGATCCGGCGGTGGAGACGAACTGCCCCGGCGAGACAGCACGCCGCACTTCGATGGCCCCACCCTCGGCTGGCTGAGTATATTCCACCATGACGATCGCGTCCGCACCGCGTGGCAAAGGCCCCCCCGTGGCGATGGCTGTGGCGGTCCCGGGCAATACCGCAAATTGCGGGACGCTGCCGCAGGCAATCGTTTCCCTGTTCAGCATCAATCGAACAGGCTGTAGGTCAGAGGCGGCAACCAGATCTGCTGCCCGTACCGCAAACCCATCGACATTGGAACGGTCGAAAGGTGGAATGTCGACCTGCGCCGCGACGTCTTCTGCAAGAGCCAGCCCGAGCGCCTCGGCTAAACTCCGTTTTTCAGTCGGCACCGACCAGGGAAACAGCGCTGCTTCGAAACGGGCCAGGGCCTCCTCACGTGACAGTATCGTCAGAAATTGCTTCTGGTCGGTGTTTTGCGGGATCGAAGAAGGAGACTTCATCATGAGGCTGCTCAGTTCACATTGCGAAGAGGCATCGCTGTGACGGACGTGCCGACGTCATATCCCTCACTATCGCCCGGCACTGCCAGCCAGGCATCGGCAAGCCGCATGGCCTCCAGTGAAAAATTGCCAACGGCAAGCGGCGTCCACATGGCCTGCTCTCTGCCGAGCAGGACAATCTCACTGAGCCCGACCTTCGACGCAATCTTTCGCGAGAGCGGCAAGGTTGTACCAATCCGCTTCGAGCGGCCTGATAAACGGTCCAGGATCGGCTGGACCAATGCAAGAAAGCCGGCAAAGACATGGTCAGGCGCCCCGGCCAAAGCGACCAGCGGTGTACTGCCAAGCCGTCCGATTGCCGTAGTATCGCCAGGCCGCATGGCGATACGATGCGCAATCAACGCGTTGGAAAGCGTCAGGGCCTCGGCAGTCGCATCAAGGCGGCCAGCACCAGTGCCTCCGACCAGGAGAAGCAAATCGCAAACCTCGCCGGCAAGAGCGGCTGCGATCGAAGCTGCATCACGGTGCGCGGTCTCTATCGCGGCGATCGTCGCATTCGAGGTCATCACACATTCGGCAACGAGGCGCGTCGAGAACGTCTCATGGTTTACGGAAGCGACATCGATCACACGCACGCGCGGGCTGCGTACGGGAATCTGGCTCAACCCTGCTTTGCGAGCGATCAGCAGGTCCGCGGCGCCGACTATCCCGCCTTCGAGAACCGGGGGTCGATGTGCGGTCATGTCCTCCCCCACCCGGCGCACGCCCTGACCGGGAGCAGCCTCGCCGACGGCAAAAACGATTGGGCTGCTGCAATCGATCAGATCGGCTTGCAACACACAGTCCGATCCAGTCGGCATGACGTCGCCCACTTCCACCCGGACCGGGGCCGTCGAAAGCGCCAGAGGTGAGTAGGCGGACGCTCCCACGAGGTCGAGTGAACGACACGCCCAGCCATCGATTGTCGCAACGTCTCGCAACGGCAGTGCCGGCAAGGCAGCCGGCATCGCCGCGGCGACACGACCAAGCGCCCGGTCAAGCGGCTCCGACCGGGGAGCGATAGGCATCAAACCACTGAGAAGCGCCGCAAGCGCCACTTCCAGGCTTGTCAGGGCGCTCGTCGGAGGATGCACTGTCATCATCGCCCGATAATGGGACAGATGCGGGCACCTTGGCAACAGACCTCAGATGCGCTGTCCGCTCGCATTTGGAAAGAAGAGTTGCTGGCCATCGATCTTGTACTCACCGATCGCCTTCTGGCCCTCAGGCGCAATCAACCAGTCGATGAATATCTGGCCCAGCTCCGCCTTGACATCGGGGTGTTTTTCCGGGTTCACCAGCATGACGCCATACTGGTTGAACAGCCGCTTGTCGCCCTCGACGGAAATAGCAAGATCACCGCGGTTCCTGAACGACAGCCAAGTGCCGCGATCGGAAAGGACGTAGGCATTCATGGCAGATGCGGTGTTGAGCGCCGCTCCCATCCCCTGTCCGATGTCCTTGTACCACCGGCCCTTTGCAACCTCGATATCGAAGCCAGCGTCCTTCCATAGCCTGAGTTCCATAAAATGGGTGCCTGACCGGTCACCGCGTGAGACAAATGGCGCTTTGTTTGCTTCGATCGAAACCAGGGCGGCCGCGATATCCGTCATTCCACTGACGCTGGCGGGATCACTTTTCGGGCCAATCAACACAAAATCATTGTACATAACGTCGGAACGCTTCACTCCGAAGCCCTCCTGAATGAACTTCTCTTCCTGTGCCTCGGCATGAACGAAGACCACGTCGGCATCGCCACGGCGTCCGGTGTCGAGTGCCTGGCCGGTGCCCTGCGCCACGACCTTGACATCGATCCCAGTCTCTCTCTCGAACAGCGGAAGAATATAATCGAACAGGCCCGTGTCCTGGGTAGAAGTCGTCGATGCAACGACGATCGACCGGGTTTGGGCCTGGGCCGGCGTCACGCCGGCCAGGATCATAAGCATTCCCACAGAGAACAATCGGCGGGTCGGCATTTTCAATCTCCGTTCTGTCGATCAAAGGACGAGATCGCCGCGTATAAAGGCCGCAGCCTGCGGCGTGGCTGGACGATCGAAAAAATCCCCGGCATTGGCATGCTCCAAGAGACGGCCATGGGCCAGGAACACGACATCTCCGGCAAGTCTGCGCACCTGGCCCAGATCGTGTGAAGCCATGATGATCTTGGTGCCCGAATGGGCCGTCGCAAGGATGATTTCCTCCACGAAGCGCGTTGCCGCCGGATCAAGGCTCGCGGTCGGTTCATCGAGCAGGAGAATTTCCGGCTGGCGCGCCAGAGCACGCGCGAGCGCCAGTCTTTGCTGTTCACCGCCCGACAAACGGCGCGCAGGCCTCGAAGCCAGCGCACTCAGGTCAACACTGTCGAGCAATTCCTCGGTGCGCTGGGCGCGCAGGCCGCGCGGGCAACCGGCGTGAGCAAGTCCATACGCAACATTCGCGGCAACCGAGCGCCGCAACATCACGGGCTTCTGAAACAGGATCGCTCGGCGTTCGGGGCCGGCATCGATCCGGCCACCCCAGCTCACGACCCCCCGCGACGGGCCAAGCAAGCCCATGCACAGCCGCAAAAGCGAGGTCTTGCCCGCCCCATTGGGGCCAAGAACAAACGTCGGCGCTCCCAGCCCGATCGTCAGGCTTATTCGGTCGAGTATGGTCGTCGCACCGGCGCTCAGCGACACGTCATCGAAGATAAGGGGAAGATTGCTTGCAGCAGCGCGCATTTCTAACCGGCCCTTTCCACGGCCCATACCCGCACGCCCCAGGCAGTGGCATTTACCAGCAGAATGAGGAGAATAAGGATGATGCCAAGCCCGATCGCGAGGGCAATATTTCCCTTTGAGGTTTCCAGAGCAATCGTGGTGGTCATAGTCCGGGTGAAGCCATCGATATTGCCGCCGACGATCATCACCGTGCCGACTTCGGCCGCGGCCCTGCCGAAGCCTGCAAGCAAGACGGTAACGAGGCTGAAGCGGCTGTCCCACAAAAGTGTCGCAACCCTGCTGGCCCAGCCGACCCCCATGGCGCCCAACTCCTCGCGATATTCGAGCCAAAGATCCTCAACTGTCTGGCGCGTCAGCGCGGCAATGATGGGCAGCACCAGAAATGCCTGCGCGATAACCATGGCGGTCGGCGTAAAGAGGAGACCGAGTTCTCCCAGCGGCCCTGACCGCGATAGCAGCAGGTAGACGCTCAAACCGACGACAACCGGCGGCAAGCCCATGAAACCGTTCAACACCACGACCATTGCCGTGCGGCCGGGGAAGCGGGTCAGCGCGAGAATGGCACCAAGCGGCAAACCGATAATCCCCGCAGCTACGACAGCCGTCAGGCTGACGGCCAGCGACAGGCCGACGATCGCAAATAGGGTGGCATCTCCGGATGCGATAAGCTGCCATGCAGTGAGTGTTTCCGACATGAGGCATCTTCCCTTATCGCAATTTCCGGCTTTTTTTTCCTGGATGTCAAATTATTGAACAATCGCGCAAATATGCATAAAAATGCAGGATGATCCTGCTGACCACATCCGAGGCTGCTGACTATCTTCGCTTGGGAGAGCGTAAGATTTACGAGTTGATATCGAAGGAGCGAATCCCGTGCAGCAAGGTGGCAGGCAAATGGCTATTCCCACAGCACGAACTCGACCGCTGGGTCCTTTCGGGGCTCGTGCAGCCGGCGGGAATGATATCGCTCGAACTGCCACCTATCTTGGGGGGGAGCCAGGATGACCTGCTGGAATGGAGCCTGCGTCAGTCAGGCTCGGGGCTTGCCACATTGGCGGAAGGCACTGAAGCCGGTGTCGCGCGGCTGCTGCGCGGAGAGGTCGCGGCCGCTGCGATCCATTTCCATGGCACGGTAGCCGATGCAAATGTCGATGCGGTAGCCGCCATGCCACGGCTTAGCGATGCGGTGCTGGTCGGCTTCGTCCGCCGCGAGCAAGGCCTATTGCTGGAGCCGGGCAATCCCAAATCGCTGAACGGTCTCAATGACGTCCTGACGAGTGGTGCGAGGATGGCCGTTCGTCAACGCGGTGCCGGAGCGGATATGCTGCTTGCTCGGTTGCTGGCAGATTTCGGCGCGAAGCACAGCGACCTCAATCGACTGGAGCCGCCCTGCCTGACCGGTCCCGATCTTGCATCCGCCGTGCGGAGCGGCCAGGCGGATTGCGGCATTGCCACACGCGCCGCCGCTCGCACCGCTGGCCTGGAATTCCTGCCGCTGCTGTGGGAAAATTTCGACCTGCTCATGCGTCAGCGAACCTATTTTCAGCCCTCCTTCCAGGCGCTGTTAGGTTTCTTGCCACAAAAGGCTTTTACCGACCGCGCCGTCGAGCTTACCGGGTATGATACAAGCCCGGCTGGCCGGATCCGGTTCTTCAGGTAGAGCGCTTACGCGTTCTTGAGATGGACAAAGGATGCTCGAACACCTTGACTGAGCATCGGAACCGTTAAAATGCGTGCAACTTTCGGTCGAAAGGGCAATGCGGCATCCGCTGGCTCATCCCAGATCGATCTCGCCTTCCACGACATGATTCAGGCCGGCGGCCTCCGACGTGATGACGGCCTTGACGATCAGCTTCCCTTGTCCTTTCAGACCTTTTTGCTCCACTGCCTTCTCTATCGCCTGTTGCGAGGTCACCCCGACCTGCTTGAGGAACTTGCGCATGGAGACGTTGAAGGGGTCGGTTTCCATATTCGTGATCATATGATTGCCTCGAACAGAGTGAACAGTAAGGTCGATCCGGCACTTTCCGTTCCTGGAACGGAGACCATCGCCAATCGAGCATGAATCCGATTGAGGTGCAATGAAGGCGATGCTCGCTATACGCTGCCTGGTGGCAGCCGCTTCCTTCCTCTTCGGCGCGACTGCGCATGGGGCGGAACTGCGCGGCCATGGAGGCCCGGTGCGTTCAATCGACATAGCCCCTGACGGACAGACAGCGATCACCGGCAGTTTCGATACCAAGGCGATTATCTGGTCGCTTGAAACGGGCGAGGCGCAGCAGGTGCTGCTGTTTCACGAAAGTCAGGTCGATGCCGTCGCTGCTTTGCCGCGGGGGCGTTACGCCAGCGCCGGGGCCGACGGCCGTATCGCAATCTGGGAGGCCGGACGCAGCACGCCGGTATCCGTGTTGCATGGCCATGAGGGGCCGGTTGTCGCACTGGCAGTCGCGCCCGACGGCTCTACGCTCGCTTCTGCCTCCTGGGATACGAGCGTGCGTCTGTGGCCGCTTTCCGGCGCTGCGCCGCGCATCCTCAAAGGCCACCATGGCAATGTTAACGCGGTCACCTTTCTGTCCGACGGAACGCTTGCAAGTGCGGGCTATGACGCAGCCATCATAATATGGCCGCCGGGACATGACGCTGCGCCGATGCGAATATCCATGCCGGGGCCACTCAACGCCCTCGTGACGATGCCGGGCGACCGCCTGCTTGCAGCAGGCGCAGACGGGACATTGCGCCAGCTCGACCGAAGCGGCGCGATTGTGGCCGAGGTCAGGGTGTCCTCCGGCCCCCTGATCGCACTAGCGGCTACGGCTGATGAGAAATACATCGCCGCCTCGGCCATCAGGGAGGGCATCGTGTTGCTCGACTCCCGCACCCTGAAGCCGGTTCACACCCTCGGCAGTGCCGGCGTTGCGCCGGTGTGGGCCCTTGCCTTTCCACGCCGTGCCCGGACGCTGCTGGCCGGCGGTGCGGACAACATAATAAGCGAATGGGATGTTGAAACCGGCAGGCGGCTTGGAACCTCAGCCGCGATCCAGGCCGATCTCATGAGCGAATATGCCGGCAATCCGGACGCCGAAGTCTTCCGTGCCTGCATCGCCTGCCATACGCTCGGCCCGGAGGACGGCAATCGCGCCGGACCGACGCTGCACGGCATCTTCGGCCGCAGGATCGCGTCGCTTGCCGGCTATCCCTACTCCCCCGCTTTCCGGCGGATGGATATCGTCTGGACGCCGGAAACGGTGTCGAAGCTCTTCGAACTGGGGCCAAGCATATATACGCCAGGGACCAAGATGCCGGAGCAGACGATCAACGATCCCGAGGATCGTGCAGCGCTGATCCGCTTTTTGCAGGCTGAGACCCGCCGCGACTAAACTCAACCGATTTGTCTGTCGTTGCGTCGCGCTCCCGCAAGTAATCCTCCGTCGTCCGTGGAGCGGGACGGCCCGACGCTTCGTAAGGATCGAACCCTTCATTCATGACGGATTCGACACGACAGTTGTCGCACATCCGCACGACATCGAGGCGTCGGGCATTCTCGCCGGAAAACATCCAGTGCTTGCCCCCCAGCTTGTCAACGATGCGTTCGACGGTACTTTTCGTTCCGAATGGCGTGTCGCATCGAATGCAATGGAACGGTTCTTCCTGTTTGATCACCCGGCGGGGCCTATTCCAGGCCTGGAAATCCAGTTGCGGTACCAACGCGATTGCCTTTTCTGGACAAGTCGCGGCACAGAGCCCGCACTGCACGCAGGCGCTCTCGGCAAAATACAAAGCTGGCCGCTCTTCACTGTCGGAGAGCGCGCCCGTCGGACAGGCCGATACGCATGACAGGCACAGCGTACAGGCATCGACATTGACGTCGAGCCCGCCAAATGGCGCGGCCGCTGGCAATGCCGTGCGCTCTACCGGCGTCGGAGCGGCCTCATACAAGCCGATCACCGAGCTTTTCAGCAAGCTGCGCTTGCCTCCGACCGGCAGGAATGTCACCGGCTTTCGCGCATCCGCTTGCGGCACCATCCGCCCGAGAACCGTTTGCAGATCATCGGGGTCGTCCGCTTCGATCACGCCGCAGAGATCGGCTCCATAACCCAGCGATTGTCCAAGAAGATTGGCGATGGTGACGTTTCTGGCTAGGCCGGTCAGGTCATGTTTCCCCCTCGCCGAAGAAAGGGCCCTGATCGCCACCGCTCCCCAGGCGGCCGGTGCAGTCCACGCCTCGACCCCCAGCTGCGTTATCTCATTCACACCGACCGGCAGCACATTCGCGGGCAGTCCCTGCCCGAAACGCGCCAGCGCATCGATAAGCGGCTCTCCATGACCTTCATCGTGAAACAGCACGATCGGATCGCTGCCGCCTACCCTGTGATAGGTGAGCAGGAGCGTGCGCAGGCGTCGAAGCAGGGCCGCCGCATCCGGGAAAGCATAGGCGGCGGCACCGGTCGGACAGGCGGCCGCGCAACTGCCGCAGCCGGCGCAGACATCAGCGTCGATCGCGACATGGTCGCCAGCGGGTGCAATCGCACCCGTAGGACAAAGGTTGATGCAGCGCGTGCATCCGGTGATGCGCGAACGCGAATGGGCGCAAAGATCGGCGGAAAAATTGATGTAGCGAGGTTTTTCGAATTCCCCCACAAGGCCGGCTGCCTTGGCGATCGCGGCAGCAAGGCCCGCGCGGTCGGCCGGATCCGCTCTCAGATAACCTGCCCGCAATTCATAGGCAGGAAACAGGGGAGCGCCGCCGGAAAGGTCAAGAACTATATCGGCATTCGATAGTGCGCCATCCCGCGGCGCGCCAAAACGCAGACGCTTGCGCGACGATGGCGATGGCATCGCGAAATCGTCGATCGTCAGTTCAAACGCGCCGAGATGACCGCGCGCGTTGCGGATCGTGCCCTGCACAACGGGGAAATCCCAGACGCGATGGGGCGTGACATCGTCCGGCCGCGTCAAAAGAACCGTGACGTTCATCTCGTCGGCAAGCTGCCGTCCAGCCTCGATCGCCGCTTCGTTCCGGCCATAGACGAGCACCACGCCGTTGCTCGCGAGCGTAACGCTGGTCGGCGAAGTGACCGTTTCCGCCGCCATCGCCACGAGCGCCGCGGCTTTCGGCCCGGCGGATGCCCCTTGTGCCGACCAGCCTGACGTCTCGCGGATGTTGACGAAAGCGAGTTCGCCCGCAAAGCCACGTTCCTGCGCGACTTCACGGAAAAGCCGTTCCTGCTGTGTGCAGGCTATCGTGATGTCGTCGCCTCCATTCAATGCGTTGCGGACGCGGTCGAGTTCGGCGCCGCAGAGTTGATTTCCAGATTGGATTTGGTCGCTTGAGCATCCACGGGCGACACTCTGGCCAAAGTCCGGCATGCTGCGTTCACAGGAACAAACAAAGACGGTGCGTGGTCTGTCTGGGATCATGCTCTTCTCCCCCCGCATCACGGCACCGCCCAACAACGGTGGCGCCTCCACTTCGGATGCATTATAAAGACATTAGGCTCGCCGTCATCAGAAATGGGACCGGCATCATGTTTCAGCACGCTTCGGTGATGGACCACGCCATCGAACTGCCCCCGCCCTACAACCTCGTCATGATGCGCGAGACCGGCGACGCTTTTGCACACGCTCGCGCCATTGCCGCCGAATGGGGAGCAGGGACGCTGGTCTGGGCACGACGTGACGATCTGGCAGAGTTCGCCGTCGTGCTGGAACCGGAAATGCCGCTCGTGCATGCACGCCTGGCCATCTATGCTGGGATGAACGCACTGGCCGATGCGCTTGCCACACATGCGCCGCCGTCACGACCCATCACCTTCGACTGGCCAGACGCGATCCGTGTCGACGGGGTCTTGGTCGGCGGCGGACAACTGAGCTGGCCGGCGGGAACGGGCGAGACCGAGACGCCGGCCTGGCTTATCTTCTCGACAATGATCCGCACCACGATCGTGCGCGTCCACGAACCGGGTCTGCAGCCGCTGTTCGGCGCACTGGACGAAGTGGGTTTCGAAGCCGTCAATACCGGCGAGATCATCGCCAGCTTTTCACGTCACCTGATGGTCGGCTTGGACGAATGGCACGACACCGGCTTTGCGCGGTTGGCCAGGCGATGGCTGGACCGCGTGTCGCCCGGAGGCCACAATGGACGGATCGCCGACAACGGGGATCTGCTGGTTCAGGCCGAACCCGGCCAGACTTCCCTCACGAGGCGGAGCCTGGCGCAGGCGCTTGCATCCTGTTCCTGGCTCGATCCCGCAACGGGAATGCCATGGCTTTGAACCTGCCGCGCACCATTCGCCTCGATCCGTCCGATACGTTCGTCTATTCGCGCGCCGCCGAGCCCGGCGAATGGGCGGTACCGGGTACATTCCTTTTCTTCGGCATCGACCCCGAAACCCTCGCCGGCAAGAAACGCCAGGCTTTTCGAGCCGGCTTCCTGGGCATCGAGAGTTTTGGCTGGTCCACCCTCGTTGTCGTGACGGAGGTGAAGGCGGAAGAACGCGCTGCGGCCGTTGAACGCCTGGCCGAACAGTTGGTCGCGCATTGCGGCGCCCCCGATCTTGAAACAGCGCGGCCGGCCGCCGAAGAAGAAATCGCGTTTGCGCAATCGCTTTGCGATCACCCGCCAAACACCATACTTGCCCTCCACCGCGCCAGCGAGCAGACTGGAATCCGGGAGGCGTTCCGTACCCTTCACCCGAAGGTGGGTCGACTGGATATGGCAACGGCCTTCAACGCTATCGAGATTGACGAGGAAAACGACCGGATGGAAGAGCTCGATATCCGGACGTTGGCGGGAAGGCACACGTGAAGGATTTCTGGGTATCTTCGGGTCACCATCTCCTCGATCGGGACGAGGCAGACCGGCTTATAGTGACCGACGCGTTCCTCAAGGCTTATCTCGCTCGCCCCGAACTGCTTCCGCCGGAAGGGGCGTGTGAGGTAGAATTGCGTCTGCACCATGAGCTTCTGATGCATCATCCGCGCCGTCCGGTCACTCAGGACGAGATCGCCGTCATGGGCGACCCGGATGCCCGCGAAAACTGGGCGTTCATGATCTCCTTCCGCGACCGTCTTCTTGCCACGCCCTCGCTTGAGTCCGCTTATCTGCAACTGGCGCTCGGTTCGGCAGCCGACACGCCTCCGCTGTTCATGAACCAGCTCGCGCAGGTGGTGCTGCGCAATGCGCTCGACGGCGAGACCGAGCCCGCGGTGTTGCGCGCCGCCGAGCTGTTCTATCGCCCACAGCGGGTAAGCTTCCATGAAGGAGCGCTGCTGCTTGCCGACGCGGAAACAATAGAAGTTCACGAGCATAACCGCCACACTTCACCGCTCTTGAGCATGCTCGGCGGGCCAGCCGTCACCGAACTCGAAATCCTGGACGAGACGAACGCCGATAGCTATTTTGACAGGAGCGATGCCTTTGACATGGTGCTCCGTCTGGGTGGCGCCCACAGCCCCGCGCGTCGCGGCCTTGCCGACGCAATGGAAGCCTGGATCCGCCATCTGGTCGCCGTCACGGTAACGATCGAACCGGTCGAGCGGATCGAAGACGACAACTGGGCATGGTTCGTCGGCCTTGACGCCGAGGCGACACGCATCGGTAATGCACTGTGGCGAGGCGAGGACCTCGACCCCGAAACGGCGGAGCGTATCGTTGCGTTGTTCCGCCTCCGCTTTTCCGACATTGGCGAGGTCAGGCCCCAAGTGGGTGCTCAACCGATCTGGCTGATCATGGCGATGACGCCCGATCGAATGATCCGCATGAAGCCGCAAAATCTTGTTGCCGGTCTGCCGTTGTGCGCTACGGCGCAAGCGACCTAGGAGCGCAGTCATGGTGCGGGAAACGGAAAAAGTCGGTGTGATCGTGGAGAGGCGAGACCTGGATAGCCCATGGGCGGATCATTCCTGGGTACCGGTCGCCGCGCTCGCGGGCGCACCGGTCGCGACACCATGGACGGTGCTCGAACAGACGACGAGGCTTACGCGCTATTATGCAGGGACATCCGACATTGAATTTTTCGGAACGGATACGGCGATGTACCGGGAGAACCTGCGTTCACAGCGGCCTAGCCTTTGGATCGCCCTCCGACTCACGGATTCAGCTCCGGGGATCGTAGTCCATCTGGTGACAGCGGATCCGGCTGAGGCCGAAGCTCTGACGGAAACCAACACAGACATTATCGAAGCCGTTGCGATGCCGATTGAAATACAGGAGCGCCTTGCCGCATTCGTGGAAGCTCATCATGTCGAGCGTGCGTTCGTCAAACGCAAGCGTGATCGGACAGATCCCGAAGCCATGGCAAGTCGGATTCATGGTGGCTCACAAAGCAGGACGACAAGGGATGAGTGACGGCAGCGACAATCATCTTGCCCGCTGGTCGCGCCGCAAGCTGGCCTCACGGCGAGAGCAAAAGCCGGCGGCCCCTGAATTGGACCAGGCATCGGGCGAGGTCGCCGAGAATAACGATCCGGTGGCCTCCTGTCCTGAGCGCAACCAGCGAGAGGCGAAAGCAGCGGAGCTTGAGGGTGTTGGGGTGGTCGAGCCCCTCCCGCACCTCGAAGACCTGACTGCCGAAAGCGACGTTGCGGCTTTCTTGAAGAAAGGCGTTCCGTTGGCGCTGAAGCATGCGGCGTTACGCAAGGCATGGTCACTGGACCCCGGAATCCGCGACTTCGTCGGCCCTTCGGAATATGCCTGGGACTTCAACAAACCAGGCTCGATGGGGGGGTTTGGTCCGCTCGACGCAAAGGAAACCGTGGTGGGCTTCCTGTCAAAAGGGGCGCGCGCCGTTGACACCCTTACGAAACCGGAGGCCGTTCCGCCACATGAACAACGCGGCGATGCCGTGCCGGATGCGGCACTTCCTGTCGAGGATCCAGAGAATTTAGCGACGGAAAAGCCAGCCACCGACGAGCCGCCGGCGATAGAGCCACCAGCTCTCGAGGCGTCAACCAATGTGAGCGCATCGGTTGAATTCAAATCTCACACGCATTCGCCGGACAAGATGAGTCCTTCTCAGCTTCCCGAGGCTTACTCTGGGCCCCGACATGGCGGAGCGATGCCACGCTGATCTGGTATTTGCCGGGATCTTATGTGGTAACCCGTCAAGGTCAGGCTGTTGCATTCGTTCGGTATCGGGTTACTATGAGAAACCCCCATTCAGGCAGCACGGTCAAGGTATGATGAACCCCGACTTGCTTTCAGATCAGGCCTGGGAACAGCCAGATGGAGCGGATGCTTCAATCTTCGGTGCAGGAACAGCTGTTCTCGATGACATCGACCAGGCCCGGGCGGACGAATACGCACTCCTCGCCTCACTATTGATCACCCCGCCGGACAGGGAATCGCTCGCCAGGCTTTCATGCTTGCAGGACAACAGCGATGCACCGCTCGGCCGTGCTCACATCGCACTTGCTCAAGCGGCAGCATCGTATTCGCACGATGCGATCTGTCGCGAATATTCCGAGCTGTTCATTGGCGTGGGACGCGGCGAACTCCTTCCCTACGCATCCTATTATCTCACCGGCTTCCTCAACGAGCGCCCGCTTGCGCGCCTGCGGGCAGACATGGCCCGTTTCGGTATCGAGCGCGCCGAGGGCAATTGCGAACCCGAGGATCATCTGGCCAGCATATGCGAGATGATGAGCGGCTTTGCCGGCAATCACTTTGCCGTCTCCCACGACGAGGAGCAGGATTTCTTCAAACGCCACGTCGAGCCGTGGGCCGGGCGTTTCTTCAGCGACCTGGAACACGCTAAGGCCGCCAAATTCTACCGGTCGGTCGGCACGGTCGGTCGGCTTTTCATCGAGATCGACAGCGAAGCCTTCGCCATGGCGGCACGGCAGAACGCATAGGCGCATGCCCGGGCGCCAAGCCCACTGAGGAGGAGGATGCCAAGATGCAAGACGAGCGACAAACGGCATTGGGCCGGCGCTACTTCCTTAAGGCATTCGGCGGCGCAACGACGACCGTCGTCGCGGCCGCGGCGCTCTGTCCCACCGATGCTGAGGCCTACGACCCGGGCGAAGAGGAGATGCGGGGCCGCTACCGCGAAACGGACCACGTCAAGGCCTACTATCGCGTCAATCGCTATCCTGAGCAGAAGTGAGGGTGCCATGCTTACGAAGCGCAAGGATCGGCAGGCAAGCCGCACGCATCTGCAAACCCTGACCGGAGGCATGGCAGCGGCCCCCTTGGACCGGCGGACATTCCTCCGGCGCTCCGGCCTTGTCGCCGGCGGCCTGGCGGCACTCGGTTCGTTCCAACTCGGCACAGTCAAAAAGGCCGCCGCGATCAGCCCCCCCCAACCGGGCGTGCCGATTGAACTCAAAAAGAGCATCTGTACCCACTGTTCTGTCGGGTGCACCGTAACTGCGGAGGTCCAGAACGGCGTGTGGACGGGGCAGGAACCCTCCTGGGACAGCCCCTTCAATCGCGGCTCGCATTGCGCCAAAGGCGCCAGCGTACGTGAACTCGTGCACAGCGACCGTCGTCTGAAGTACCCGATGAAGCTCGTCGATGGCCAATGGGAGCGTACCACCTGGGAGGATGCGATCAACGGCATCGGCGACAAGCTTCTCGAGATCCGCGAGAAGTCGGGGCCGGAATCCACCTATTGGATGGGGTCGGCGAAATTCTCCAACGAAGGCACCTATCTCTTCCGCAAGCTCGCCGCTCTGTGGGGAACCAACAATCAGGATCACCAGGCCCGTATCTGTCATTCGACGACGGTTGCCGGCGTAGCCAACACCTGGGGCTACGGCGCGATGACCAACTCGTACAACGACATCAGAAATTCCAAGACGATGCTCGTTCTTGGCGGCAATCCGGCCGAGGCGCATCCGGTCGCGATGCAACATCTGCTTGAGGGAAAGGAACTCAACAACGCCAATTTCATCGTCATGGACCCGCGCTTCACGCGCACGGCTGCCCACGCCACCGAATACGTCCGCTTCAGGTCCGGCACCGACATTGCGCTGATCTGGGGCATGCTTTGGCATATTTTCGAGAATGGCTGGGAGGACAAGGAATTTATCGCGCAACGCGTCTACGGAATGGATGAGGTTCGAAAGGAGGTCGCCAAGTACACCCCGGACGAGGTGGAAACGATCACCGGCGTGCCCGGCGAGCAGTTGAAGCGCATCGCCGAGACGTTCGCGACCCAGAAGCCCTCGACGATCATCTGGTGCATGGGCCAGACGCACCACACTGTTGGGACCGCGAATACGCGGGCGAGCTGCATCCTGTGTCTCGCTACCGGCAACATCGGCAAGCCGGGCACCGGCGCCAATATCTTCCGCGGCCACGACAACGTTCAAGGCGCGACGGACATCGGGCTCGACGTGGTCACCCTGCCCTTCTACTACGGTCTGACGGAAGGGGCCTGGAAGCATTGGGGGCGGGTGTGGGAGATCCCCTATGACGACCTGTTGGGCCAGTTCTCTTCCAAGGAACTGATGGAAACACCCGGCATTCCGTTGACCCGATGGTTCGATTCGGTTTCACTGCCAAAGGAAGACGTCGAGCAACCCGACATCATGCGGTCGATGTTCGTACAGGGCCACGCCAGCAACAGCATCACGCGCATCCCCGAGTCGATGAAGGGGCTTGCCGGACTTGAGCTGCTTGTCGTGGCCGATCCTCACCCCACGACCTGGGCCTCGCTCGCGGTGCAGGCGGGGCGCAAGGACAACACCTATCTCCTGCCGGTTTGCACGCAGTTCGAAACCTCGGGATCGCGGGTCGCCTCCAACCGAGCGCTCCAGTGGGGCGAGCAGATCGTCCCCCCAAGCTTCGAGCAGAAGGACGATTATCAGGTCCTGTACCTGCTTTCACAGAAGCTTGGCCTCGCCGAATGGATGTTCAAGAACATCGCCGTCGAAGGTGATCGGCCGGTACCCGAGGACGTGCTGCGTGAAATGAACCGCGGCGGCTGGTCGACCGGCTATTGTGGCCAGTCGCCCGAGCGGCTCAAGGCGCATATGCGCAACCAGCACAAATTCGATCTGCTCACCCTGCGCGCGCCGAAGGACGACCCGGAGGTCGGCGGCGATTATTACGGTCTGCCCTGGCCATGCTGGGGAAAACCGGAACTCCGTCACCCGGGAACTGCAAACCTCTACAGCACCGGCCTGCATGTCATGGACGGGGGCAGCCCATTCCGCGCCCGCTTTGGCGTGGAACGCAACGGCGAAACGCTTCTTGCCGAGGGTTCTTACACGGAAGGTTCCGAACTCACCGACGGTTATCCGGAGTTCACCATGGCCGTGCTCCAGAAACTCGGCTGGGATCGGGATCTCACCCCGGAAGAACTAGGCATCATCCAGACGATTGGCGATGATATGGGCGACATCGGCAAGGTGTCGTGGTCGACCGACCTGTCTGGCGGCATCCAACGCGTGGCGCTCAGCCATGGCTGCCACCCCTACGGGAATGGCAAGGCCAGGGCGCTTGCCTGGAATTTGCCGGATCCGGTGCCGATCCACCGCGAGCCGATCTATACGCCCAGGGTGGATCTTGTAGCCAAGTATCCGACCTATCCAGACGCCAAGCAGTTCCGCCTGCCCAATATCGGCTTCAGTGTGCAGAAGGCGGCTGTGGACAATGGCACCGCGAAATCGTTCCCGATCATTCTGACGACCGGACGCCTCGTCGAATACGAGGGTGGCGGTGAGGAAACCCGCTCGAACCGGTGGCTTGCCGAGTTGCAGCAGGACATGTTTGTCGAGATCAACGTCGACGATGCAGCCGAGCGCGGCATCAGTGACGGAGGTTG
Source organism: Sinorhizobium sp. M4_45 (assembly GCF_002885915.1). Classification (NCBI taxonomy): domain Bacteria; kingdom Pseudomonadati; phylum Pseudomonadota; class Alphaproteobacteria; order Hyphomicrobiales; family Rhizobiaceae; genus Sinorhizobium; species Sinorhizobium sp. M4_45. The sequence continues at coordinate 33,779 of NZ_NWVE01000017.1, read as the reverse complement.
GGTCTGGGTCAACGGAGCGGAGAACGACGTGAAGGCAAAGGTAAAGGCTCTGGTCACCGAGCGTGTCGGCAAGGGTGTCGCATTCATGCCCTTCCACTTCGGCGGCTGGTTCCGGGGCGAGGACTTGCGAGCCAATTATCCCGAAGGGACCGACCCTTACGTTCTCGGCGAAAGCGCCAACAGTATCACCACCTACGGCTACGATCCCGTAACGGGTATGCAGGAACCGAAGGTTACGCTTTGCCAGATCGTTGCGGTGTAGCGGAGGAACGAAGATGGCACGGATGAAATTCCTTTGTGACGCCGAACGTTGTATCGAGTGCAATGCCTGCGTTACCGCCTGCAAGAACGAGCACGACGTTCCGTGGGGTATCAATCGGCGGCGTGTCGTCACCATCAATGACGGCAAGCCGGGCGAACGCTCCGTCTCGATGGCCTGCATGCACTGTACGGACGCACCCTGCGCGGCAGTTTGTCCCGTTGACTGTTTTTACACCACTGCGGATGCCGTGGTGCTGCATTCCAAGGACCTGTGCATCGGCTGCGGCTACTGTTTCTACGCCTGTCCGTTCGGCGCGCCGCAATATCCACGCGTCGGCAATTTCGGCTCACGCGGCAAGATGGACAAATGCACGTTTTGTGCGGCAGGACCGGAGGCCGACTCGACGGAGGTCGAGTATGCGAAATATGGAGCCAACCGGCTGGCCGAAGGCAAGCTGCCACTCTGTGCGGAGATGTGCTCGACGAAATCGCTGCTGGCTGGCGACGGAGTGATCATTGCCGCGATCTACAAGGAGCGTGTGACGCAGAGAGGCTATGGCTCGGGCGCATGGGGCTGGCATACCGCCTATCGGGAGACAGTGGACGCCTAGGGCATCCTGCAGCCGATAAAGTGATCTGAATGCAGATAAGATGATCTGGAACCTGAGGATGGAGCGCCATGCATCATCCTTTCACGCTCAGGAAGGACGCTTCGGCGCTTCGGTCGAACATCGGGATAGCCGGAAACGGGTTCCGTTTCGGTACGATGGTCCGGGAAAATCGAGATAGCGGGTGCTGCTTGGCGTCGCAGCGAAGTTGGGAGGACGGAGCAAATGCGGATCTGGAGCCTTTATCGACTGGTCTCGGCGGCGGTTGCGGCATTCATACTGGCTTTCGTCCTATGGATGGCGCCCGCCGGGGCGCAGGAGCGCGCACCGGTCAACAACCCCGGTGCGCAAGGGGTGAGCGAGCAGCAGCTTCTTGATGAGCTCGGCAAGATCCAGGGTCGGGTCACGATACCCGACCGCAAGGCCACAACGCTGCAACAACCTCAAGGTCGGGACTATCAAACCTTCGAGCGGACTGCTCTACCCTGGGTTGGTGCGTTCATCATTATCGGCACGCTGCTCTCCATCGCGCTGTTTTATCTCATCCGGGGCCGTATTCGGACACAGGCAGGCGAATCAGGTCAAAAAATTCTCCGGTTCAACGCGCTGGAACGCCTGCTCCATTGGACAACCGCAACGGCCTTCATCGTCCTCGCGATCACCGGTTTGAACTTGATCTTCGGAAAGCGCCTGTTGATGCCGCTGATCGGGCCGGAGGCGTTCTCGACCTGGTCGATCTGGGCCAAGTACGCGCATCATTTCGTATCCTGGGCGTTCATGCTCGGCGTCGTATTGATGTTGTTGACGTGGATCCGACACAATCTCCCGGACCGCTACGACGCAAAATGGCTTAAGTCCGCCGGCGGATTCTTCGACCGGTCGAACCAAAGGCATATACCGGCGGGACGTTTCAACACCGGGCAGAAACTCATCTTCTGGTCTGTCGTGGTGGGGGGGACTGCGTTGTCGGTCTCAGGCGTGTTCATGCTGTTTCCGTTCTCCTTCACTGACGTCAACGGCATGCAGATGGCCCAATATGTCCATGCCATCGTGGGCCTCATCATGATCGCTGTGATCATTGGGCATATCTATATCGGCACGCTCGGTATGGAAGGTGCCTGGCAGGCAATGGGCTCTGGTTCGGTGGACCTGAACTGGGCCAAGGAACATCACAGCGCCTGGGTGGAAGAGCAGCAAGGCAAGACCGGTGCCCGGACACCGCCGCATACTGCCGCTGAGCCGGCGGAATAGACCAGCCATATTCGCACCCGAACGGCGATCTGCGTATCGCGCGTCGTGGCAGAGTTGCGCCACCTGTGCCGCGAAATACTCTGGCAGAACCTAATGCAAAGCAGTTCTGGATTGCTGAAAGGCGAGGCATCCGAGGACGAAAGGGCCAAATTTTGAGACCGCTCGGATGTTCGATCAGAGGGTGATCAGAGGGTTTGAATGTCACCTGTGCAAAAGACGCTCGGAGCCTCCTACGAAGGTTTCTCCTCGTTGTCCGCAGAAACGCTGCCGGGTTCGCCCGACCAGTTCTTTCCGACGAGATTGTGACCTGGATCCCCAACCCGGGCGCCCTCGGTCCTGTAGACCTCCCAAGCAGGCTCTGCCGGCTGTACGTTCGTAAAATAATAGCCGGTACCAAACGCGATCGCTCCTACAACGACTACTCCCGTCACGATTATCCCCATTGCGGACTCCTTCGCTTCCGTTGCCACTCGATGCAGCCGCGACCAGGTGCCAACGGGCTATTCGTCTGGGCACAATTCCGGCATCTTATCGTTCTCCTACGGGCCGCTAGTCCCAGGGGGATTTTGAGCTGCGCCTGAATTCTGCTGATACCGGATATCCAATGCTGCCAATGCAATCAGCGGCGGTGGCATGGCAACGCCGGCAACTCTCATCTTCCGGGCCGTCTTTTGGCATTCCGCGATATCGTTCGCGTCGGCGAGTTGCTGGGCCGCTTCCATGCTCAGCACGGATTCCTTGGGCGTGCTCATCACATCGGCGGGCGGGAGCGGCGCTGCCCGTGACTCTTTCTGCGGTGCGTTTGCAACCGATCCGGCATTCGCCTGATCCTTGCCCGGCTCAGGTGCATCGGTTGCGACGCCGTCCTGTCCGGTAACGGCCTGCGCCGAATTACTCCCGCCGCCCCCCGAGGGGTCTTTGCCGGTGGTGGCCGTGCCAGCCAAACCGGCCGAGCCTTGCTGGCTCAAGGCGGGCTGCGGAGGCTTTGCCTGCTGAGCGGCCGTCACGGCAGTTTTCTTCGCATCGGCAGCTTGAGGCGCGTCTGGAGGGGGAGCCTTCATGAAGCTAAGAATCTCCTGACACAGGTTGGCCGGACCGCCTGGTGGCGAGGCAGCCGCCTCTATTGGCGAGGCCGATTGGGGAGATAGGGGCGCCGGTGGCGTCGCAGTCTGCGCGAGGCAAGTCGAAGTTGAGAGTGCGAACGCTCCCGCGAGAATGATTTCTCTCATCGCCAGCTCCTTGTCTTGTTGATCAGGCAGCGACTATGGAAATTCTTGCTTAACATGCGGGATCATCGCTTAACTTGCAAGTTCAACGGTAACCGCTGGCACCGATTTTAGGTTCCATCGTTGGCACTCCGAGCCCTTGCGGTAGCGTTGTCCTCGTCCGTTTTGATGGACTACAATCCAAAAGAGCAGTAGGGAAGGAAACGAACGGGATCGCCCGGTGCGACCCGGCGGGCGCCATCGGCAAGTTCGACAAGTCCGGTGGCCCAGGAAAGCCCGCTGACCCGCCCCGAACCTTCCGACCGGAAAACCTCAGCGTCACCTTCCGGCGTCAATCGCGCCCGCAGATACTCGCGCCGGCCTGCGTGCTTGTTCTTTTCGAAAGCGGCCGGAACCGTGAAACTCATTGGCTCCTCCCATCCCTCGCCGGCCAACGCGGAGACGGCCGGGCGGCCGAATATTAGAGCGCAGATGAAGGCCGCGACCGGATTTCCCGGCAGGCCTAACACCGGAACACCCCTCCACAAGCCAAGCGCCAACGGGCGGCCCGGCTTGACGGCGATACGCCAGCTTTGCATCACACCGGCCTCCTGTAACAGCGCCGAGACATGATCCTCGTCTCCCGCCGAAGCCCCGCCGGAGGTGAAGATTACATCTGCCTCTGTTGCCCCTCGGTCAAGCCGGGCGGCCAGTGCTGCTCGGTCATCGCCGACATGACCAAGGTCTACAGGCACATGGTCCCAGCGCCGAGCCATTGCCAGAAGCATCGGCCGATTGGCGTCATAGATGCGGCCGACTTCCAGAAGGGCTCCGCCAGCATCCGCGGCGATCTCGTCACCGGTGGACAGCACACCCAAGCGCAGCGGACGGAAAACCGAAACCCTTGTGGCGCCAACGGCAGACAGCAGCGCCAGATCTGGCGGGCGCAGGCGATGCCCGGCCGGCAATGCGACATCGCCGGCGATCACGTCCTCGCCGGCCTTACGGGTATTTGCTCGCATCTTGATCGGACCGTGGAAGGCTATGCGGTGGCCATCGGTGGCGGTATCCTCCTCCAGAACCACCGTGTCGACCCCTACGGGAAGAATTGCTCCGGTCAGGATGCGGACCGCCATTCCCTCCGGCACAGGGCCTAAAAATGGCACACCCGCCGCCGCACGGCCTTCGATCAGCGGCAGCGTCTGGAGTCCCTCGCCGGTAGCCGCATGAGCAAAACCGTATCCATCGACGGCTGAGTTGGCGGCGGGCGGATTGGAGCGACGTGCAACTGCATGGTGCGCCAAAACGCGGCCGAGCGCATCAGAGACGTCGAGTTCCTGGATATCCACAACAGGAGACAGGTTTGCCCGTAGCAGGCCGAGCGCAGTATCCACAGGGGTCCAATCGACGCCCGGCGGCAGGGCGAAACAATCGTTCTTCAAGCGTGGTGGCGTAAGCGGAGGAGGCGTCATCGACATCAGCAAGCCCAATGAAAAACGAGACCGACGGCGCCGATCTTTCGTGTGCTGGCACAGTCGACCGCGTCGTAGAAGGTCATGTCAAATCTCCGTGCAGAATCGCATTGGCGCGCACCATGTCCTGCGGCGTGTTGACATTGAAAAACGGATCGAACGGCGCCGACGCAAACAGCGCAGTCGCGGTGCCATGCCGTTCGGCCCAAAGCATGATCTTGCGAAGCCCGCCTGAAAGTTCGGCGTGGAGGTCCTCGCGCAAACCGACAGGCCACAAACCGAAGGTGGGATGGTGGCGCAGCGATCCCGCCTCGTCCGGAGAGGCGGCCAGCGCTATTGGAACCTTCTTCTGTGCCGCCGCGTCGCTGAGCCTGGCCACCAGGTCACGGGGGAGGAAAGGCGTATCGGCCGCCGCAGTCACGATCGCATCCGCGCCCTCTTCGGCCGCCCACTCGAGGCCCGCGAGAACACCCGCCAGAGGCCCAAGATAATCCGGCAGCGTATCGGCAAGCACAGGAAGCCCGAAATCTGAAAAGCGCGCTGGATCCCCATTGGCGTTGATCGCAAGCTCCGCGCATTGCGGCGCAAGCCGTGCATGTACATGACCGAGCAGCGTTACATCGCCGAGCCGCAGCAAGCCCTTGTCGCCGCCACCCATACGAGTGGAACGGCCTCCGGCCAGTATGACACCCATAATTTTAGTCAATTAGTGCGCCTTTGCGGCGGTGATGTTTCTCATCCTCAGGTACGGTTTCGGGATCAGCATCCCAGATCAGCCTCTCCTCTCCCGTTAGACAGACGAAGCGTTTACCACGCATGCGTCCAATCAGTGTCAGCCCTACCTGGCGCGCAATCTCCACGCCCCAGGCCGTGAAGCCTGAGCGCGACGCGAGCACCGGAATCCCCATCATGGCGGTCTTGATAACCATTTCGGACGTAAGCCGTCCGGTGGTGTAGAGAATCTTGTCTTCAGCTCCCACTTTCTCGAAGAGCATCCAGCCGGCGATCTTGTCGACCGCGTTGTGACGACCGACATCTTCCATATAGACCAGCGGTCGGTCCTCCTTGCACAGCACCGTTCCATGGATCGCGCCAGCTTCAAGATACAGGCTCGGCGTAGTGTTGATCGTGCGGGCCAGCGTGTAGAGCCACGACGTCCGCATTGGCGCGGCCGGCAAGGTCAGCCCCACCAGGCCCTCCATCATATCGCCAAACACCGTACCTACAGCACAGCCACTCGTGCGGGTCTTCTTCTTGACCTTTTCTTCGTACGTCGTGCGGCTCTCGGTCCGGACGACAACCACGTCAAGTTCCTCATCATATTCAACATCGGTAACTGTTTCTGCAGGATCTAGCATCCCCTGATTTCGCAGGAACCCGAGCGCGAGGTATTCCGGGTAGTCGCCGATCGTCATAGCCGTGACGATCTCCTGCGAGTTGAGGAAGATGGTGAGGGGCCGCTCCTCGATAACCGAAAGTTCGAGCTTTTCGCCAAGATGGTCCACGCCCATGACAGATCGCGTCAGCCGTGGATTCTCTGTGTTCGGTCCTATGATGTAGTCAGCCGCCATTGGTCACCATCAAAAGAGGGTTGCCGTTATGGGTCTGTAAATAAAGTGCAGTAGCAGGTGATGTCCGTCAAGCAGCCGACGACATCTCGCCTGCCGGTGCGACGCCGGGTCCAAGCGTTCAATGAACAGTTTTCGTCCGGTTTCAGCATGATCTCGGTGACGCTCGGATCATCCAATGCAACGCAGAACTGATCGCCAAGCGCTTCTTGAAGCTTGCGCACGAGTCGAGGATGGGATCGAAGCTTTGTCGCGGATGTCTCCTTTAAGCTGCTTCATTACGGTGGCCAGCGATTTGAGCGCGATAGTTGGCGGGCCGGAGCTTCTTGAATGTGCTGGTGTCGGCGAGGACCCAAGAGCAGGAAGTAGGCGGGCGACTCTATATTCCTTGTCAGCTGGTGAGACTCGTACATTAACAATTGTAGAATAAGTAATTGATTTTGCCTAGTAATAATGCGGCGAAAACGCAACAAAGAATGGCCCAATCAACCGATTCCGGCCCGGACGGTGCTGAAAGAAATCTCGATGGTAACGCTGTTCGGCATTATGCGAAAAGCTATCTAGCAGGACACGCCCGATCCGGATGCGCCGTCTTCAACTGCAAGGGTCTTAGTTGATGGTGAACACCTTTGCTCGGGGTTATCGACAGCCCCCATTCGGGCGACGCGCCGCTTTAACTCCGGAATTCTTCGTATGGAATCGTGTCAAAGCCGCTCAGTAAACGCTTTGATACAACTGCATAAAATCCTGAAGCAGGGCAGATACGTCAGGTTCGTAGATCCCGCTCCGCACTGATTGTCGTCAATCGACACAGACAAGGAGAGGCCACATGACTGCTATCGACACATTTTCCCGCCGGAATCATATTGCTGACCGCGCCATCGCGCTTGCTATTGGGTCCATGATGCTGCTGCCGGTCACAGCCCTGCGAGAGGCGAGTGCCGCTGAAACCACCTTAGTCAGTTCCAAGAACCAGCAGGCGGATGAAAGCATTCGCCCGTTTGAAATTCATGTCCCGCAGTCTCAGCTCGACGATCTTCGCAAGCGGATCGCGAACACGCGTTGGCCGGATAAGGAGACTGTCGGCGATATCTCCCAGGGCATCCAGCTCCAACGTGTCCAGGAACTGATTCGCTACTGGGGAAGCGAGTATGATTGGCGTAAGGCCGAGCAGGAGCTGAATGCCCTGCCGGAATTCATTACCACGATTGATGGGGTCGATATCCAGTTCATCCACGTCCGGTCGCGTCACCCAAACGCCCTCCCCGTCATTTTAACGCACGGCTGGCCGGGATCGCAGTTCGAGTTCATCAAGACAATTGGTCCACTTACCGATCCAACCGCCTACGGTGGTCGCGCGGAAGATGCGTTCGACGTCGTGATCCCGTCGATTCCCGGTCATGGATTCTCCGGCAAGCCTACCGAACTCGGATGGGGACCGGAGCGGGTCGCGAAAGCTTGGGACGTGCTCATGAAACGTCTGGGATATTCGACCTATGTTTCCCAAGGTGGCGACCACGGTTCGGTGATCTCTGATGCGCTGGCGCGGCAAGCTCCGAAGGGCTTGCTCGGCATTCACCTCAACATGCCCGCGACTGTTCCAGGGGAGCTGATGAGGGGCATCAATGCAGGCGATCCGGCACCGGTAAGCTTATCGCAGCCCGAAAGGGAAGCCTATAGGTCCCTTAGCACGTTCTTCGGCAGGAACGCCGCCTATGGCGCAATGATGGTGACCCGCCCGCAGACCATCGGCTACTCGCTAGTGGACTCGCCATCCGGTCTAGCGGCGTGGATTTATGAGAAATTCGTTCAATGGAGCGATAGCAACGGCGTGCCTGAAAATGTCCTCTCCCGGGACGAGATGCTCAACGACATCACCCTCTATTGGCTGACGAACGTCGGTGCGTCGTCGTCGCGCTTCTACTGGGAGAACAACAACAACAACTTCAGCTCCGACGCCCAGAAGACCAAAGACATCAAGGTGCCCGTGGCAATCACGGTGTTCCCGAAGGAAATCTACAAGGCACCGGAAAGCTGGAGCAAGCAGGCATACCCATCTCTGGTCTACTACAACCAGGTCGAAAAGGGTGGCCATTTCGCTGCCTGGGAACAGCCGCAGCTGTTTGCCGAGGAATTGCGGGCCGCTTTTAAGTCGATGCGTTAGACTCCAATCCCACATCGCTGCGGCTTCCTTCCGGAGGCCGCATCTTCGCTTTGCGGGCTTCGTCCTGTCCTTCAGCGATGATGCCCATAGCGCATGCTATGGCTCATCCCCGCACTTCTCGCCGGCTGCGGCGTCGCCGCGGGGATCGATTTGCCAGCGTCCACGCCCCTCCTGCGGCGACGCTCTCGATATAAACATTTGTAAGCAGATGTACGCTGCGTTCTCGCGACAAACTTCGTTACACCGCCGCGCGTTTCGAACATATCGCGGATACACCCGAAAGCTCTTATTCGCGGGTCACTTCAAGCGAAAGGAGATCACATGTCCCGCTACACGCATATCCTCGCGGCCCTGGCAGCGAGTGCTCTGGCCCTTGCTGGGCCGGCTTTTGCCGGTCAGAAGCCCACTGTCGTACTCGTGCATGGTGCGTTCGCAGAATCGAACAGCTGGAACGGTGTCGTGCGGGAGCTGGAAAAAGACGGCTATCCTGTCGTAGGGGCCGCCAATCCGCTCAGAAGCGTCAAGGGCGATGCTGATTATGTTTCGGCCATTCTCTCCGGGATCAAGGGGCCGATTGTTCTTGTCGGCCATTCCTACGGCGGCAGCGTCATCTCCAGCGCCGCGAACGGTCATGAGAACGTCAAGGCTCTGGTCTTCGTCGCGGCGTTTGCGCCGGAAGCGGGAGAAACCGCCATCGATCTCACCGGAAAGTTCCCCGGCAGTACCCTGGGCCCTACCCTCGCCCCGCCGGTCACCCTGCCGAATGGAGGTCATGATCTGTACATCGCCCAGAACAAGTTTCCCGATCAGTTCGCCGCAGACGTTCCGCTCGTTGAAGCCAAGCTCATGGCAGCGGGGCAACGCCCTGTCGCCGAAGCCGCGTTGAAGGAGCCGGCTGGCGCGCCTGCCTGGAAGAAAATCCCGTCGTGGTTTGTTTACGGCGACGCTGACAAGAACATTCCGCCCGCCGCGATGTCTTGGATGGCTGAGCGCGCAAAGTCCAAAGAGACCGTCGTCGTCAAGGGCGCTTCGCACGTCCTCATGGTTTCCCATCCGGGAGCCGTCTCCCAACTTATCGAGAAGGCCGCAGCGTCGGCCGAGAAGTAGTCGCAAAGCTCCCGACGGCATTATCGCGCGTCGGGAGAATACACCCACCATCTTAGTCCGGTTCATCAAAATGGTCAGCCGGCGCCCGCCCTACGCCCTGGTAGTAGGGAAGCTAGCGGCGCAGGCAGGAAAGACGCGCCTTGCCGAAGCAGCAGTGGCTTCGAAGTCGTCGCGGATCGTGCCGCAGACCACCGGAAACGGCACTTCTGGCAAGGGACGGGCGACTCTCCGACCGATTGATTGAAGCTCAACGCGGCGGCCGCAGCATCGGGACGAGCGTCGGCGACGAACCGGCCTGGATCGCGCCGAGCGGTTCGAAGCCGTAGCGTCGATAGAACGGAATGTTGCGCGGGTTCGAGGATTCCAAATAGGCTGGCGCGTGATCGCGATCGCACCGTGCGAGTGCGTACGCCATCAAGGCGTCGCCGTGACCTTCGCCTTGACGCGCCGGATCGACGCCGATCAGGGGCAGGTACCAATGGGGTTCGGTCGGGTGGTACGTGGCCATCTGCTCGAATATGGCCGTGGTTTCGGGGGCAAGAGAGCGCGCAACCGTGCTCTCGAGCACCGCACCAAGCCCCTCCTCGTCGGAATGCACCCCGGGCGATAGCCACAGCGCCGCCCCGGCGCAGCCGTCGGTGCAAAAGGCGGTTCCGTTAGCGAATGCGCTGCTCCCGAACGCCCGGATCATTCGCGGCATGGCCGCAAGGTACTGGTGTGCATGCGGCCAGGTCCATCTCGCCATGGGATCCGCTGCAAACGCCAGCATGACCGTTTCGATCGCCAGATCTTCCTCGGCCGCGGCCATAACTCTCACTGTTGGCGATTTCACACTGCCCTCCTGACGCAGGTGGTCCGACGAGACGCCCGTTCTCAGCTACGCATCGTAACCCGGATGGCGTGGAAGCGATACCGGTTGCTGCCGGCTCAGCGGTTCCGGATTCGCTTCGGTCCATTCTGGCCACAAACGACAGTCGGCTTTGAGGGAACAATGACCAGAAGCGGCTGTTAGGGGGACAAAGCTGGAGCGGAGGTAGTTGTGATCCACCATGTCTCGGTAGGGACGAATCGAAGCGCTTTACGATGCCTACTCCGCAAAGTAGCCGCCAACGGAGGCGCCCATGCCGACCCTTCCCTACGCAATTCTCGAAGCCCCCTCTACGCTGGGCCTCGCGACCGACGGTGTGGAGCACTTGCCCGACCAGCTCTTGAGCCTCGGTCTCGCGGAGCGCATCCATGCGCGCCGCGCCGAGCGGCTGACGGTGCTTCCGAAGGACCCTACGCCTGATCCCGAGACCGGCACCCTGAATGCCAGTGCAATTGCGGCGTGGTCGCCCAGGCTCGCCGACGCGGTGGAAGCGGTGCTTGACGCCGGCGAATTTCCGGTCGTACTCGGCGGCGATTGCACGATCGTGCTGGGCTCGATGCTCGCGTTTCGACGGCGCGGCAGCTACGGCCTGTTCTTTATCGACGGCAACGCCGATTTTTTCCAGCCCGAGGCGGAGCCCAATGGTGAGGGCGCCTCAATGGACCTTGCCCTGGTCACCGGCTACGGCCCGTCGAAACTGGCTGACATTGAAGGTCGCGGTCCTCTGGTCCCTCCCAAAAACGCTGTCGCGTTCGCGTATCGCGATCACAAGGACCAGGAGGAGTACGGAAGCCAACCGCTCCCCAAAGAGCTCAAGGCGATCGACCTCCCCGCCGTGCGCGCGATGGGCGTCGAGGCCGCCGCCCGCGAAGCGGTTCACCACCTGACGCGAGAGGAGCTGGATGGCTTCTTCATCCATCTCGACGCCGATTGCCTCGACGATGTCGTCATGCCGGCTGTCGATTTCCGCATGCCCGGCGGGTTGTCGTGGGACGAGCTGGGGACCGCGCTTCGGGTTGCCTTGGCAAGCGGCAAGGCAGTCGGCATCGAGATTACCATCTACAATCCGCGCCTTGATGAGGACGGCAGCGCCGGACGCGGCCTGGCCGACGTACTAGCCGCAGCGCTCGGAACAGCAGCACCCTCCGTTGCCCAGGGGCGGCCGTTCGATCAATTTGCCCTGTAGGAGACTTTCCGCAACCGGCCCTGTTGCAGACCAGCGCCATCCGACGACTGAGTGGCTCGGTTTCGCCCGAAGCAGACCGCCCCCGAGGGTCGAACTTCGGCTGTCCACACAACTTATGCCAGCAACAGTCCGCCGTCCACATGCATGACCTGCCCTGTAATATGGCGTGCTCCGGGTGACAGAAGGAAGGCGACCAATTCGGCCACGTCGATCGGCTCCCCGAGCCGGCCGTTCGGTGTAACCGCACGTGCGCTTTCCATCGCTGCTGATGTCGTGGCGGCATGGCCGCCGCTGTCCTTGCGCGTGAAGCCGGGTGCCACGCAGTTTACCGTCACACCTTCAGGCGCGAGTTGGGCGGCAAGCGATTTGGCCAGAGCCTCCAGCGCAGCCTTGGCGGCACCGGATGCGGGAAAATGCATGCCGTTCGTCCCGAAGCCGTGGGCGACGAACGAACTGACGGCGACCACTCGTCCCTGCGTGGATGTTCTCAGCTCCGGCAGAGCGGCGTCGACCAGCCGGAAAAAGGCCATCGGCATCATGTCGAACGCTGTCTGCAGGTCTTCGTCCGTTAGCTGACCGAACGACGATCGCTGCGCGCGGCCGGCATTCGAAACGATCTGGTCGAGCCCGCCGAAGGCTGCACGCGCCGCCCGCACGAGATGTCCGGGAACGGTCGGATCGGACAGGTCTCCGAGTTCCGTGACAACCTCGGCGCCTTTTGCGCTCACCTCCTCCGCGACCGTCCTCAGTCCCTCCGCATTGGCGCCCGTGTGCAGGAAAAGCCGCATGCCGGGCGTTGCGATGCGGCGCGCGATTGCGGCGCCGATTCCGCTGCCAGCACCGGTAATGAGAATTCTTGGTGCGTCTGTCATGGCATCCTCATGAAAATGCGCGCAAAAGCAGAACAAGAGCTGAAGCCGCCGACACGATAAGGACGATGGCCTTCACATGCCCTCGGTCGACAAGCCGTCGTCCCCAGCCCGACAGCAGAAAGCCGAGGAAAGCGAAGGGGAGCATGGTCGCGGCAAGAAGGAGATCGGAGAGGCCGAAACTGCCGACGACGAAAAGGGCTCCGATCGAGATGATGCCGCCGACGACGAAGAAGGCGTTCAGGGTCGCACGCATGCGTGCGCCGCCGGCATTTTGATAAACCATGGCCATGGGCGGAGCCCCGATCGAGGTCAGGGTGCCCATGAAACCGGAAAGAACCCCGGCGAGGAAGAGCGAACTGCGCGTCGTTTCGATCCTCAGCCCCGCAAGGCTGAGCGCCACCGCGAAGAGCACGCCGAAGCCGAAGACGGCCGCAAAGGCATCCGGGCTTAACAATTGGAGGCAGAACGCGGCCGCCCCTGCCGCCAGCAGGCGCCCGGTCAGGGAGAAGGCCAGATCCTGCCGGTTGACGTCGCTCCATTCCCGAACCGTACCACCGGCACTCACGGCTATGGCCATAGCCAGCATCGGTCCAGGCACGAAGGCGGGATCGATGATGGCGAGCATCGGCGCTGCGAGCATGTTGAATCCGAAACCGGTGGAACCCTGAACCGCACCGGCAAGGATGAGCGCGACAGCCGCGGCTATCCCCTGGGGGCTGAGCAACAATTCCATCATGAGTGCCGATTCCAGCAGGCGGCAAAATGATCGTCGGTCTTGCGCAGGAGCTGCGGAGCCTCTTCGCGGCACCGGTCCGTCGCAAGCGAGCAGCGCGGATGGAAGCGGCAGCCGGTCGGCGGATTGGCGATATCGACGGACTCGCCCGCAGGCACGATGCGTCGCCGCGCGCGCTGGAGCTTCGGATTGGCAACCGGAACCGCAGACAGCAATGCCTCTGTATAGGGATGGATCGGCCGCTCGTAGATGGCGTCGCGCGGCGCGACCTCGACGATCCTCCCCGCATACATGATCGCCACCCGGTGAGAGATGTGCCGCACGATGGCGAGGTCGTGGGCAATAAAGAGATAGGATATTCCCAGATCGCGCTGCAGGTCCTGCATGAGGTTGACGACCTGAGCCCGCACCGAGACGTCGAGGGCGGAGACAGGCTCGTCAGCCACGATGAGTGCGGGCTTCAGCGCCAGGGCTCTGGCGATGCCGATCCGCTGGCGCTGTCCGCCGGAAAAGCTGTGCGGATAGCGGTCCGCGGCATCGCTGGGCAGCCCCACGCGCTCCAGCAATTCTGAAACGGCGGCACGCGCTTCCTCTGCGGAACCGGCGAGGCCGTGGACGATGAGCGGTTCGGCGACGATGCTCGAGACCTTCATGCGCGGATTGAGCGACGTATAGGGGTCCTGCAGGACGATCTGCATGCGCGCCCGTAGGCGTCGCAGCGGCTCGCCGCCGAGATGGGTAATGTCCTCGCCGCCGAAGACGATCCTGCCTTGCGCAGCGGGAATGCGGCGGAGCACCGCGCGGCCGACGGTCGTCTTGCCGGAGCCGGACTCGCCGACAAGACCGAGCGTTTCACCCGGCGCCAGGTCGAAGCTCACATCACTGACGGCATTGACGCTCCGGCGTTTGCGGAAAAGTCCGCCGGACGAGAGTTCGTAATCGATGGCGAGGCCGGAAACCGACAGCACTGGGGCGACCGTCATACTGCCTCCCTCCATGCCTGTTCGCCGGCCTTGCGGCAGGCCACTGTGCCCGCACCCATCGCACGGAGAACTTGAGGCACCCGGCAACCCTCGTCGCCGATCGGACAGCGAGGCAGGAAAGCGCAGCCGGAAGGCGGCTGCAACAGCCCCGGCGGAGCTCCGTCTATCGCCGTCAGCCGTTCCTCGTCGTCATCGAGCCCTGGGGTCGAGCGCATCAGACCCTGCGTATAGGGATGCGATGGATTCTCGAAAATGGCATCCACCGGACCGGTTTCGACGATCTGCCCCGCATACATGACGGCGACGCGGTGACAGAGGCCTGCGACGATGCCGAGATCGTGGGTGATCAGAACGATCGCCAGCCGCATCTTCTCCTGCAACTCCGCCAGAAGCTCCAGAATCTGGGCCTGGATCGTCACGTCCAGGGCCGTTGTCGGCTCGTCGGCGATTAGAAGCTTGGGCTCGCAGGCAATGCCCATGGCAATCATGACGCGCTGTCGCATGCCGCCGGAAAACTCGTGCGGATACTGATCGAGCCTCCGCTCCGCCCCGGAGATACCGACCGCCGAAAGCAGTTCCGCCGCCCGTTGCCGCGCCGCCCGCCTGCTGAATCCCATGTGAACCTCGATCACCTCGGCGATTTGCGCCCCCACGGTCATCAGCGGATTAAGCGATGTCATCGGGTTCTGAAAGATCATCGTGATCTCCCTGCCCCAGATATCGCGTGCAGCCTTGGCGACATCGAACCCGGCGAGCGGCTTTCCCTCCCAGAGGATCTCACCGTCCGAGATGCGCCCCGGCACGTCGATCAGGCCCATTACCGCCTGTGCCGTCACGCTCTTCCCGGATCCGGATTCGCCGACGATGCCGAGCGTTTCGCCCGGTGCGACGGTCAGGGATACCCCGCGCAGGGCCTGGACGGTGCCGGCGCGCGTATCGAAACAGACATGCAGGTTGTCGATCTCGAGCAGAGGCATGGTCATGCATCCACCGTCCGTCGCCCGCGCCGCCGCCTGACCGCCTCGGCGCGCGCAAAGCGTTTCTCCCGTTCCTCGGGGTCGGTCGTTACCCGCAACCAGTTGGCGAAGAGATTGATGGACAGCACCGTGACGACGATCGCAAGGCCCGGAAAGGTCACGAGCCACCACGCGATGAACAGGTAGTCCCGTCCCGAGGCGACGTCGAGCCCCCATGACGTCGCCGGAGGCTGAACGCCGAAGCCGAGAAACGACACCGCTGCTTCCGCCAGCACGATATTGGTGAACTCCAGGATCGCCAGCGTCAGCAGCGGCGAGACGATGTTCGGCAGGATATGCCTGAAGATGACCCGTGCAGGACGACAGCCGATCACTTCGGCTGCTTCGACGTACGGGGTCTGACGGGTTGACGAGACGATGCCACGCACGAGCCGGGCATAGACCATCCAGTTCGTCACCGACAGGACCGCAACAAGCGTCCAGACGCCGGGCCCCAGAACCGCGACGACGAGGAGGATGAGAAGGATGCCGGGGAAGCTGACCTGAATGTCGACCAGACGCATCAAGATCGAGTCCGTGCGCCCTCCCATGAAGCCTGCCCAAAGGCCGATGACCGTCCCCAGTGTCGCCGCCAGAAGGCAGGTGACGGCGCCGATCGTCAGCGTCGCCCTCGCGCCCCAGATGATGCGGGACAGGACGTCGCGGCCGAGATTGTCGGTTCCGAGCAAGTGTTCCCAGGTGCCGCGCTCCATCCAGACCGGCGGCTTCAGCCGTGCCATGATCGACTGTGCGGCCGGATCGTAAGGTGCGATAAGCGGAGCGAACAGAGCCAGGAAAACGATGAGCAGGATGAAGGCAAGCCCGATGGCAGCGGCCTTGTCGTGCCAGAGTTCCGATATGCCCGCGCGCGGCACGCTCGTGCTGACAGGAGTGGATGAAGCGGCGGAAGCAGGAGCGGCCATCAGTTCAATTCCATTCTCGGATCCACCGCCTTCGACAGGATGTCGAGCACGATCCCGATCAAGACGATCAGGAAAGCGATGACGAAGACGATGGCCTGCATCAGAAACAGGTCGCCCCGCTGGATCGCCTGCACGGCCGTCAGGCCAAGCCCCGGCCACGCGAACACCGTTTCGACTACAACCGTATAGCCGGAAAGAGTGGCGATCAGTTCCCATCCGGAGATAGAGAGAAAGGGAACCAGGATGTTGCGTAAGGTATGGACGCGCAGAATGCGCGTTAGTCCGAGGCCCTTTGCCCTCGCCGTCTTGACATAGGGCTTGTTGAGTTCGTCGATCATTGACGCGCGCACCATCATCGTGAAGCGCGCAAGCGGCGTCAGTGCGAGCGTAAGGGCCGGAAGAACAAGGTGCGCGGCCGTGCCCATGCCGGAGGTCGGCAGCCATCTCAGCGTCACCGCAAAGATCATGATGGCGACGAGACCAAGCCAGAATTGCGGCATCGCGAGGCCGAGAAGACCGACCGACATGGTCAGCCGATCGACCAGTCCGCCCGGACGCAGAGCCGAAACGGCGCCCATCGGTATCGAAAGCATGACGGCGGCTCCAAGACCCGCCGCGATCAACAGCAGCGTGTTAGGCAAGCGCTCGAACACGACTTCAATCGCAGGACGCCGCTGCCAGAGGCTGTTTCCGAAGTCCAGAGTGGCGATGTCTGCGACGAAACGCAGGAACTGCGTAGCGATCGGCTGGTCCAGGCCGATCTGCTGGGCAAAGGCAGCCCTTTGCGCCTCCGTCGAGCTCAGCGGAAGCATCAGCGCAACC
Source organism: Sinorhizobium sp. M4_45 (assembly GCF_002885915.1). Lineage (NCBI taxonomy): Bacteria > Pseudomonadati > Pseudomonadota > Alphaproteobacteria > Hyphomicrobiales > Rhizobiaceae > Sinorhizobium > Sinorhizobium sp. M4_45. The sequence goes on along the minus strand of NZ_NWVE01000017.1, from coordinate 16,740 downwards.
GGATCGCCCACCAGCCGGGTCACGACGAAGACGGTCGCTGTCACCCCGAAGACGACGAGCACCCCCTGGAACAGGCGGCGGAGGATGAATTCCAGCATATGAGACATTCCTGTTGTCGGGGCAACTCTTGCCGCAGAACTGGTCCGCGGCAAGGGTCAAGCCACCTGCGGGCGACGTTATTCGGTGACCTTCATCTCGCTCACCATCAACTTCGCGTCGACACGCGGCTGCCATTCCATGCGTTCCGACATTCCGTAGATGTCCTGGAGATTGAACAGCGGCACCGTGTAGTTCAGGTCGTGCCCCTTTTTCTGGATATCGTCATACAGCGCCTTGCGTTTTGCGGTATCCGTTTCGACGCGTGCCGCTTCGATCATGGTGGCCATCTCGGCATCCGAGTTCGATGCCGCTGCACCGTCCTTGTGGTAGATGAAGGACATTTCCCGGTCGGCATCGAGCAGTTCGTTGGAATTGGCGATGAAGATCGCGTCGGGACGCGGCCCGTCGCCCATCAGGCTGTCGAGATACTGCGAGAATTCCTGGATGTCGGTCGTGACGTTCAGCCCGGTCTCGGCCCAGTAACCCGCAACCGCCTCGATCTGCTCACGGTCCTTCAGCCAGCGGCCGGATTCGCCGACGACCACGAGGGGTTTGCCCTCGGCCCCTGCCTCCTTGATCAGAGCCCGCGCCTTCTCGATGTCATAAGGATAATGCTCCAGCTTCTCGTTGAAGCCGAAGGCGGCCGGATTGATGTGCGACCCCTTGGCGATCGTCGCATAGCCCATGAAAAGGCCCTCGACCATGGCCTTGCGGTCGATGGCGAGGTTGAGCGCCTCGCGCACCTTCGGGTCCTTTGTAACTTCATTGTCCGTACCCAGGACGAAGACGGACGTCTCGAGGCCGGGAACGGCAGCGAACTTCGGCACATTCGTCGTGAACTCCGGCAGGAGGTTTGTGATCACGTCGAATTCGCCGGAAAGCAGGCCGGAAAGGCGTGTGCCCGGCTCCGTCACGAAGCGGTAGGTGACGTCGTCGATCTCAGGTTCCCCGCCCCAGTAGTCCGCGTTTGCGACGAGCTTCAGGTCCGTCCCGCGGTTCCAGCTTTCGAACTTGTACGGACCGGTTCCGACCGGCGCACCGGCAAGATCGCCGTCCTTGGCATAGCCGGGAGCGATCATCTTCATCCAGTACATGCGCGAAGGGAGGATCGGATCCGGACCTGAGGTCATGAGGTTGACTGTCAGGTCATCGACCTTTTCGGCCGCCTTGATCGTACCGAAATACGCCATCTGCTCGGAATTGTTGGCAGGATCGATGACCCGCGAGACCGATGCAACCACGGCATCGGCATTGAAAGCTTCGCCATTGTGGAACTTGACGCCGTCCCGCAATTTGAACTGCCAGGTCGTGGCGTCGATCTGCTTCGGAGGCTGCGCGGCCAGACCCGGCACGAGTTCGCCGGTCGGCGTCCTTGCCATCAGCGTCTCATAGATGTTGTCGTTGACCTGGCGCTCGCCGCCGTCATCCCTAAGCTGCGGATCGAGCGTCGAAGGCTCCGACCCGATGGCGATGGTGATGGATTGTGCCCATGCTGGCGAACAGGCAAGTGTGGACGCGAGTAACATCAGGGCACCCGCAGACAGTCTCTGTATCTTCCTCATTCACGTTCCCCTATTTTTTGTTTCAGGTTTCAATGGCTTCAGCCGGCAATTTCCTTTCCCGGATCCCGGTGTCGCCGTTCATGCCGGCCTTTGCGAGCGACGACAGGGGTACGGGCCGCAACGGCCAACGGCAAGCGCCCATTTCGGCAATGCCTGCCGGAGCGGCTGCGGGGCGCAGTTCGGACATCAGTGAAAGCGTCCATTCTGTGCAGAAGCGTCCCTGGCAGGCACCCATGCCGAACCGTCCGTTGAGCCGCAATTCTCGTGCCGAAACAGCGTCCGGCCCTGACATTTGCGCCTTCAGATGGCCGATTGTCCGGTTCTCGCAACGACAGATCACCGTTTCGTCCGGACAATCGCCCAGGATCGGCGCATCTTGGACGGGCGCGAAAAGGCGGGAGAGGCTGGTCTGCAGGGAGCGCAGCCGTCGAATCCCGCTCCGGCCACTGCGCGGCGCGCGCCCTGCCAGCCGGGCCGCAGCTTCGCGGCCCGCTTCGGCTCCATCCGCCTCGGCGGCGTGCGCGCCGAGCACTTCACGAACGTCTCCGGCCCTAAGGATGACGAGGCCTGCCGCCGCATCATTGGTCGGCAGGCCGAAATCGTTCGGGCGCAGCCCGTCATGGAGACCGATGCGGTCGACCTCGATCCGCTCCTCCCGCCCATTTGACGCGATGAGGCATGCGGTGAGCATATCGCCGGATCGGGTGATCTCAGTCAGACGCGTGCCGCGGCGCCACACGACGCGGCGGAGCAGGACAGGCACCATCAAGGCAGCCATGTCCGCAAGGATGGACGGATGAGCCAGCAGACGGACAGCAGCCAGGGGCCGCGAAGCAGGATCTCCCTCCTCGATGACGGCCACCGGCGGATTGCCGGCTGCCGTCATTTGTGCGGCCAAAGCGAGCAGCAGCGGGCCGCTTCCCGCAAGCAGGATGCGTCCCTCCGGCACGCGGCCCTCCTTCAGCATCACCTGGAGACCGCCTGCTGCAGCGACGCCAGGCAAATGCCAGCCCGGACGCGGTCTTACCCGCTCCACGGCCCCGCAACCTAAAATCAAGGCGCGCGGCCGGCATACTTCGACCTTTCCGGCTGCCCGGTCTTCGATCAGCACGGCGCCTGTGCTGTCGATGCCGACGAATGCCCGGCGGGTCCGAACATCCACGCCCGAGGCGGAAAGCTCCGCAGACAGGGCCTGCCAGCGGCCCCTAAGCGACGGTAAGACGGCAACGGGGGCCGCGCCTTCGGCCGGCTGGCGATGGATGGCGCCGCCGAGTGCAGGTCTCTGCTCGCAAAGCATCACCGAGAGCCCCGATTTCGCAGCTTCGATCGCCGCCGAAACGCCGGCCGGTCCGCCGCCGACGACCATGACGTCAGCTTCTCGCATCGTCATCCTCCAGCGCCATCACGACCATACCGTCATAGACCGGTTCGAGGCAGGCCTCGGTTGCGCGTCCATCCACGCGGACGAGGCAACACTGACAGGCACCGATGCCGCAGAAATACCGGGTTTGTGACCCGGCAGGATCCTTTCCGAATCCATGAATGTTCGAACCGGCAAGGGCGGCTGCAATGCTTTCGCCTGCTCGGAACGGCACCTCGGCGCCCCGCCAGAAGAAAATCCCGACGGTGGTCATGCCGCGATGCTCCTACCGGCGAACCGCCCCGGATCGAACGGCGAAACATCGACTTCCGGCTCCTTCCCCCGAACAAGATCCGCAACGATCCGGCCGGTCAGCGGCCCAAGACAGATCCCGTCTCCCTCAAACCCGGCTGCGACGAAGAGATTGTCGACGCCCGGCATCCTGCCGACCATTGGCAGGCCGTCGCATATGGCAGTGCGGATGCCGGCAAAGCACCGAAGGATGCGCAAGCGCCCTAGCGCGGGCACTATGTCCCCGGCGGAGGCCGCCAGGTGAGCCACCGCTTCGATATCATTTTCAGGGATGGTGCGGCCCTCCTCCCGTGTCGAGCCGATCAGGAACTGGCCGGTATCGAGCGGATCGATGACGACGCCGTATCCCCGGGCATCCACCTGCGTGCCCTGGTGCTTCTTGCTGAGGAGATAGCTGCAGGAGAGAAGCGAACCCGGCAGGCCGGCATTGAGAGCGGGTGCCCGCTCGGTCACCAGTTGCTGCCCCCTGCGTGGACGCGACACATCGGGAAGTCCTATGAGCTTGCCCGCGCCGCCACCTGCGGCGACGACCACCGCCGAGGCTTCGATCACCGCGTCCCCGACACGAACGCCGCTGACGCGGCCGGATCGTCCGTCGTATTCCAGCGCCGCAACGGGGGAATTGCGCTCCACCTTCAATCCTGCGGCAGAAATCAGACGCGAGACTATGCTGTAGCCGATCGCGTGCCCCTCGTCTTCGACTTCCAGCACTGCCACCGTTTTTCGGGAGAGCAGGGCCAATCTGTCTGTAACCATATCCCTGGTGAGCCAACGCACCGGCGCACCGACCTCGGCGAGAGCTTTCGAGTGGTCGGAAAGGACCTCGGCTTCCGCGTCGCTCGTCGCAACGAGGAAGGTGGGCCGCCTGTGGAACAGGCCCTGGAACAATCCCTCCTGCGCGAGTTCGCGATAAAGCGCCGCTCCGGCCCGGGCCATGGTCATCATCGGACCCGGGCGCTTGCTCGCCACCGACACGGCACCGTCCGCAGCGCCGGTCGCCCCGCTGGCCGGCGTCGAAGCGTCGAGCAGCCGAACGGGCGTACCCGCGAGTGCGAGAAACGACGCGGTCGAGGCGCCGACAATGCCCGCTCCGATAACGATGACTGGTGGTGAAAAATGCTGCTCGCGCACCTGATCCGAACGCCTTGCAAGGAGGTTTCGGGACAGATCGTAGCGCGCCCGGCAAAACCGCGTCGATAAAAGAACAAGGGTACGAGTTATGAAAAAACTTACAACTCGCCGGCTCTGCGCCTTGCGGCCCTGCCCCTGCTCACCGTAACGTCCTCGGCGCGAATGCACACGAGCCGCAGGAACCGCCACTTGCCCAGCATCAGCCTCTCACTCGTCCAGACGTTCTACCAGCTCGGACGGACCGGCTCCTATTCCGCCGCGGCCAGGGAACTCAATCTCAGCCATCCATCCGTGGCGAACCATATCCGGCGGCTGGAACACCTCCTCGGCGAGCGGCTGGTCGTCGCCGAGCGCGGGGCACGGCGTGTGGGACTGACACCTCGAGGACTTGCGCTTTACGAGCTGATCCGTCCGGAATTCGACATCATGCTGACGCGTCTGACGCGACTGATGGAGAGCCAGCGTCCGGTGCTGCGGATCGGCATGCCGCAGGGAATCTTCCATGATCTCTTTCCCCGGGTCGTCCGTAAGTTCCATGAAAGCCGCCCTGACGTGGAGCTTGTCGTGTACGAGCGTGACACTGCGCTGTCCGATCTGGTCCGCCAGGGCAGCCTCGACATATTCATTGCGGAGCGGCATTTTGGCGACTCCGTCGTGATCCAGCAGTTGATCGGCCGTTACAGCCTTTCGCTCGTCTATCCTCGAACCTGGGGACCCGCTCCCGCCGAGGGCGGCATTCCCGAATGGGCCTGCGGCCGTCCTTTCGTTTCGCATGAACCGGGACAGATAATAAGGGACATCGCCACCGGTTTCCTCAGCAGCAAGGGTGCGGTTGTCGAGCCGCTGATCTCGGTGTCGTCAAGCGTCAGCATCAGGCGCTACGTCAGCGAAGGCCTCGGCTTTTCCATCTTGCCGACCTGGTCCGTCGGACCGGACGATGACACGATAACCCGGGTGGAGCTGCTGAGCCTCACACCTGTTCCCATCTATTTCGGGACAGCGCACTTCCTGAAGGACAACGAGACCGTCCGGGCCTTCTTCAGCCACTGCCAGTTCGAGCTCTCCGGCAGATCCTGATCGGCCATGCTCGCCTCGAAGCGCCTTTTCGAATTCCGGCAGGGCGTCGAAGAGATCGGCGACGTTTCTAAAAGCTACACCCTGCACTGCAACTGCTCGTCATGAGAACTCAAGAATGCGCTTGACCAAATCGATTCCGCGACCTATTAGGAAATGAACGTTTCCTAATAGGTCGATCAGATGAGTTTCGAAAGCATCTCTCCTCGCCCCGTCGGGCGGCCGCGCGAATTCGACATGCACCAGGCTCTGGATGCGGCGATCCGCATATTTTCCGAGAAGGGCTATCACGGGACCTCGATCGCCGAGCTCAAGGCGGAAATGGGACTGACCGCCGGCAGCATATACAAGGCCTTTCGTGACAAGCGTGACGTCTTCGTCGTCGCCTACGACCGCTATAAGCAAATCCGCGCCGATCTTCTGGATGAGGCGCTGTCCTCAGCCTCCACCGGTCGCGAAAAGATCGCCCGCGTCGTCGGTTTCTATGCCATCTCCGCCTGCGGCGAAACCGGCAGGCGTGGATGCCTGGCCATCGGCGCTGCCGTGGAACTGGTTCTGTCGGACGCCGAGATCGCCGAAAAGGTGGCCGGACACAATCGCCATCTGGTCTCCCGGCTCGAAGATTTCATCCGCGAAGGCCACCAAGACGGTTCAATCCGCCAGAACGTCGATCCTGCGGGGACCGCGCTTGCGCTGTTTTCCTATCTTCAGGGCGTCCGCATCGCCGGCAAAACCGGAGAGCTGGAAAACCAGATGCTCGCTTCCGCCGAAGCCGTCCTGCGCATTCTCGACTGATTGAACCGTCCGCCTCCTGCCTCCCAAGGAACTCTTCAATGACAGCTCCCGTATCCATCGCCCAGACGCAGCATCCGGCCGGGCTTTCTTCCGGCATGACATTTCTCATGGCCGCCGCCTGCGGCCTGATTGCCGCCAACCTTTACTATACCCAGCCACTCGCCGGCCCGATCGCACTCGACATCGGCCTGCCGGCAGAGGCGACCGGCCTGATCGTTACCCTGACCCAGATCGGCTATGGCATCGGATTGCTGCTGCTCGTGCCGCTGGGCGATCTCCTGGAAAATCGTCGGCTGATCGTGACGATGATCGGACTGGTCACTCTTGCCCTGATCGCGGCCGGTCTCTCGACCACACCCGGGCCTTTCCTCACAGCTTCGCTTGCCATCGGTTTAGGCTCCGTTGCAGTCCAGATGATCGTGCCCTTCGCTGCCAACCTTGCTCCGGATGCGGCTCGGGGCCGCGTCGTCGGCAATGTCATGAGCGGGCTGATGGTCGGGATCATGATGGCGCGGCCGATTTCCGGGCTGATCGCCGGCCTCAGCTCCTGGCATGCCGTCTTCTATGTTTCGGCCGTCGTCATGGTCGGGCTGGGCAGCCTGCTGTGGGTGCAGCTGCCGACCCGCCGACCGGCGGCCCGGATGACTTATGGCCAGCTCATCAAGTCGATGGGCAAGCTCCTCGCGACGCAGCCGGTCCTGCAGCGCCGCGCCGCCTATCAGGCCTGTCAGTTCGCTGCGTTCAGCCTCTTCTGGACCGTCACGCCGCTCTATCTTGCCGGCCCGCGCTTCGGGCTTGGTCATAACGGCATTGCGCTTTTTGCCTTGGCCGGTGTCGCGGGCGCAATTGCTTCCCCCATCGCCGGGCGCCTCGCGGATAAGGGCTTGATCCGGCCGGCGACGGCATTCGGCCTTGTCGGTGTAGGAGCCGCTTTCCTGATGACGCAGGTCGCTACCGAAGGGTCCACTACCGCGCTCACGCTTCTGACGCTGGCGGCGATCCTGCTCGACTTCGGCGTGACCATGACCTTGGTGACCGGGCAGCGCTCGATCTACGAACTCGGCGCGGAGTTGCGCAGCCGGCTCAACGGCCTGTTCATGGCCATATTCTTCACGGGCGGCGCCATCGGCTCTGCCCTGGGCGCCTGGGCATTTGCCTCTGGCGGGTGGTGGCTCGCCTCCATGATCGGGCTTGCGCTGCCCGCTACGGCGTTCGCCATCTTCCTGACCGAGAAAATCGATCAGAAAAGAGCCCTGAAGCACTGATCGAATTCAGATTTTACGGCCACGCCCTGCGCGTCAAGCGCGAACGGCGTGGCCGGAAGACGACCGGTCTACTCCTCCACCGGTCCGTAGAGACCGAGCCGGTCGAGCAGCGCCCGCTGACGATCGACACTTTCGACGAGCAGGCCGGTATAGCGATCGATGATCCGGCCGCGGTGATCCGGGTCGGCAACGGCAGCGAGCGCGCCCAGGATTGCCGCAACCCTTTCCGACGTCTGCCGCAGCTCCACCAGGAGTTCCGCCTTGCCACCGACCTCGGCGACCAGCCGCTTCGTTACGCGGCCGATGCCGGCGGGCGTGCGGCTGCCGGCCGATACGTAGCCCTCGGGCAGATCCCCCTTGAGATTGGTGACCGACTTGAAGCGGATGACATCGAAGATCTGGTCTACCGCCTGTTTCGCGCCGGTCACGCGCGAAGGATGATCCGTGTCGGCTGCCGCGTGAGGCAGGAGTTCCAGCCGGCCCTTATGGCGTTCCTCTAGTGCCAGGTAAGGAAGCATCGGCCCGCTGAGCTTGCCGGTCGCGACGTCCTTGAAGATGTCGGCATCGATCGCCGCATGCGCGATCTTGCCTGTCGACAGCGCCTCGTCAAGCGCGGCGGTATCGACCACCTCGCCCCGGTCGTAGTTGACCAGCACGGCGCCATCCTTCATCGCGCAGAGCACCTTCTGATCGACGGTTCCGGCGTTGGAATAGAGACCGGTCACCGGATCCAGGCGTCCGAGACCGATATGGACGGAGAGCACGTCGGCGCCGGTTGCCGCGGCTACGGCACTTTCGGCATATTCGAAGCCCTCTGTCTCGATCCAGTGCTTGTGGTGGTGGCGGGCGTAGATCGCGACATGCATACCGAAGGCCTTGGCGAGCTTGGCGACTTCACGGCCGATATTGCCGTAGCCGAGAATGGCGATCCTGCGGCCCTCGAGCTTGGCGGTCGGGAAATCCTTGAGCTGACGGCCGGTATCGAAGTCGCCCTCTGCGACCATCCGGTGCAGCCTGTCGACCGGCAGGTCTGGAACGACCTTCAGTATCGCCTTCATCGCCATCTGGGCGGTCGCGCGGCTGTTTATGCCCGGCGTGTTCATCAGCGGCGCCTGGCCCCCCTCGCCATTGCCGCCGCCCCAGGAGGCCGAGCCCATGTTGCCGGTGCCGGCGCCGATGCGCACGCCGCCGAGCGGGAATACGGAAGCTTTCGGAATGAAGGTCGCCGCCGCAATCAGCGCGTCGTACTGGCCCTTGTCGGTCTGCGGCAGAATTTCCGCCTCGGTGCTCAGGTCCGGCTGGTAGAAGAAGTGGATGCGGCCCTTCTCCAGGGCAGACCGGTCGCCGATCGGCCCCAGGTGGAACACGCCGCCCTTTTCCTCGATATATGCCTTCACCTCGCCGTGATCCGGCCGGCCATCGGCACCGAAGCGCAGTCCGACCAGGTCGGCGATCAGCACGGTGTAGGCACGGTCGGGATCGTCCTTGCGGACGGCCTCGCCGGCTTTGGCAGGGGCTTCGAACGTGACGCCCTTCTTCGCCAGTTCCTCTTCGAGGACGACGATCTTGGCGCGCAGATAGGCGTATTGCAGGTTCTCCAGCAGTGCGACGACGTCGTCTGGCTCGCGGATGCCGCCGACCCAGGCGCGATAGTCCCCGGGTGTGCCGGGGAAGGCATTGACATAGCGGGCCGCGTCGAGGCCGGGCTCGTATTCGCCATTCGGATGGGTGATGCCCTCATAGCCGAGCAGCTGCTTCGAACGTGCAATGATGCGGGCATGGATGTCTGTATCTGTGATGTCTTCGTCGACCACCTTCAGGAGCGTCACTGCCGCACCGCGGCGCTCCGGATCGGCAACGGTCAGCTTCAGGAGCGGATGCGTCTCCACCCACTCGTCGATCACCTTGCGATTGGCGGCGGAGCGCCGGTTGAGCTCGACAACGGAGCCGACGCGCGCCTCGGACTGCAAGAGACCGAAGGTGGTCTCGGCGAACGCGAGCGCGCTGTAGGTATTTATGACGCCGCCGAGCATGCGGTCTTCGGCGGCATCATAGAACGGGCCGGCGTCGACAGAGCGCTTGGCCGAAAATGGCTGCCTCGGGTCGACCGGCGGCGCGATCTTCAGCTGGCGCGGGATAGCCCAGGCAGGGTCTTGCTGGTTCTTCTCGATCAACGTCAGGGCTTGCGGCGTGAAGGAGGCGACGAAATAACCCGAGACCCCGCCGATCGCCTTCTGGAAGGGCATGAACAGGCAGCACTTCGCCATCACGGCGCTGACCAGTTCCGGTTCCCACGGCATGGCGCCGAGCATCGAGGTAGCATCGAAAACCGCATGCCGGTTGGCCGGATCACCGTCGATCCACTTCAACAGTTCGCGGATCTCGCCGCTGGTATAGGCATTGGCGCCGGTCGTCTCGTGCCCGACGCCGACGAAGATCGACACGCCGAGGGCGGAGAGCTCTTCTGCCGTCGGAATCACGCCTTCGGAGGCTGCGAAATGAATTCGGCTCTCGCAGCCCTTCTCGGCGAATCGCTGCATTTCGACGAGCTGGGTCGCCCAGGACTGGCGGAAGAAGCCCGCGGCTCTCGAAGGATCGCTCTCTGGCCGCGGCGTATCGACATAGACGCGTTGGGAGGCGTCGTTGGCGTTCATCAGGTGCTGGACGCAGACAGTGAAGCCGCTGTGGCCGCCGCCGAGACCCACTGCCATACGGTTCGTCTTCGGAAAACCGAAATAGCGATGGATCGCCCGCATCATGTCGGTCAAAATCTTGTCGGCCGGATAGCCGCGATGCATGCTGCGGGAGATTTCCGCCGTGGTGAAGCCGCCGATGTCATTGCCGCTGTCGTCGAACTTGCGATAGGTCTTCTCGATCCAGGCGTCGAAGGCGATCCGCCGCAAGCGGCTGTCCACCTCATCGGTGGTCGCGTCAGTGATCGGGCCGACGCCGAAGAAAGGATTGGACGGCAGCTTCGGCGCGCCATTCCTCGTCAGTTCGAGTGCCTTCAATCGCTGTTCCTGCATCTGCGCGCTGTTCGTCATGATCTGCCATCCATTGTCGAGGCCTGAGGATGCGCGATAGTGGATCGAACGGAGCATAAACAAGACCTCATCTGCGCCGATCAGCACGCGGAATGCGTCATGCCCGTGCTCGCGAGTACCCGTACTGTTATTCGTAGGCTGCGGTGATGGCTCGAGCCGCGGCCGCGATGACGGCAGCACGTTCGGCCTGACCGGCGCGAGACTCTGCAACGAACGCGGCCACGGCAATGCGCCTCCCGTCCGGCGCCGTCAGAATACCGACATCATTGGTCACACCATTGATGCCCCCACGGGTCTGGCTCGTGCCTGTCTTGTGCCCGATACCCCATTCTGGAGGGATGCCCGCTCGCAGCCGATCGGGAAAGGTGGTCGTTTGGCTCATGACCGTCAAAAGGAATTCCGTCGAGCCCGCAGTCAGGAGGCTGCCTGACGCAAGGCTGTACAGGAAAGCAGCCATGCCGCGGGGTGTCGCGGTGTCGCGCGGGTCCTTGATGTAAGCCTCGAAGGCGGTTTGGCGGAGTGCCGCGGGAACTTCCCTGCGCGCCTGCTCCAGCCTCTGCGGAAAGACGAACTCTGGCTGCCACATCAGCCCATCGGTTTCAGTTTGAAGCTCGCGCTCGGTTCGGTCGATCCGGACGCCCGTCAGTCCCGCCTTTTCGAGGAAAGCCTGTATCGCCTTCGTCCCACCCAGGCGGGCGATCAACACGTCCGTAGCCGCACTGTCACTTGCGACGACCGCCCGGCGCACGAGATCCCGAACACTCGTCTCAAAGGAGCCATGCCTGGCGACGATATCGGCGATGGGCTGGATGTTCACGCTCAGGTCTTCGCGCCTGATGGTGATTTGGTCGTCCAACCGGATACGCTGCTCGTCGACCGCCTGCATGACGGCTGCAGCGACGACCAATTTCATGACACTCTGCAGAGAGAACCGTTGAGCGCCGTTCACACAAACAGGCGACTTAGGCTGGTCCTGCACGCAAATGCCGACGCGGCCGGGATGCGCGTCGGCGAGTGTCTCGAGCTCCAGACGGAGGCGGTCCGTTTGGGTGATCTCGCCTGCAAACATTCGAGAAGAAAAGAGGTTTATGAGAATTGCGACCGCAGCGGTCATGCAGATGATTCTTGGCATGCTCTCACCAATGAAAGGATGTGCTTCGAGCAAGTTGTTGCCATAGAATACAAACTGAGCCAAATGATAGAATCTCAGCGTAACCTGAATGAGATTCACTTTATGGACTGGTGCAAGGTCGACCTCAACCTCTTGAAGGTGCTGGCGGTCATGTTGGAAGAGCGGAGCGTTGCCCGCTGCGCCGATCGTCTTTTTGTCTCTCCCTCTGCAGTCAGCCACGCACTCGCTCGGCTGAGAACGATGTTCTCGGATCCTCTCTTTGTACGCAGTGGCGGGGCGATGTTGCCTACAATTCGTGCGCAGAGCCTGGAACGCTCGCTTTCGCTCCTGAGTACGGTTTTGAACGCCGAGCTCGAAAAGACGCGAGGGAGCCAATGCACCACGGCGTTCCATCCGGCCGAGTCGGTGAGAGATGTCAAGATCGTTTCACCCGGGGCACTGGAGCTTACGCTGGTGCCGGCCGTTATAGCCATATTGCACGAGCAAGCTCCAAACTGGACACTGACAGTGGAGCCGTTTGAACGGCGCAGCTATGAATCAGATCTCGCGACCGGTCGCGTCGACTTCGTGCTTTCCATCGGTGGAACCACGCCTGTCGGAGCGCTCGTAGACGGAATCCCCTTATGGGAGGACGAACTCGTTGTCCTCGCCGGCCCGCGTTCGGATCTCTACGATTGTGCCGATCGGATTTCGACCGAGCTTTTTCTAGCCCATCGGCACGTTTATCCGCTTCCGTGGCCAATTTCCCAGAACTACCTTGATGTGGAGTTGGCGCGGCGCGGGCAGCACCGCAATATTGCCGTCTCGCTACCGAGCTATGCCGCACTTGGCCATCTGCTGGAAGCCACCGACCTGGTTTCTTCGCTGCCGGACCGTTCCGCTCGCGCGCTGATGCGCAGCCATGCTGATCTAAAACTGCTTCGCCTTGAACCAGCGCGACGATCGGAGCTCTCGCTCCTCTGGGGGATCGCGGCTGCTCAAGAACCGGCGATCGCGTGGATACGGGACATCATTCAACGGGCCGCGGGCGAGCTAGAGAGCTTCCCGGACAAAGCGTTGCCGGTGACCGGCGCCCCAGTCGGCCGACCGTCGCTTAGGCCTGTTCGATAGGCCTGTCGTTTCATCGGGTTTGCGCCTGAGTCTGCGCATTCGTTGAAGACCCAACGAGGGCCGAAGCGTCTTCCGCGGTTGCACTCAAAGACGAGATCTCGAAAAGAGTGGCAGCGCCGCACCCTCCGTCGACGCCGCCACTTCTGTGCAGGAACTTCGTCTGCATTCTGCAGGAGCTATTGCTGTCCGCCGCCCGAGGGAGCTGGCGTCGCGGTGCCGCCTGAAGGCGCCGATGTTTCTCCACCAGACGGTGCCTGAGGCGCTTCGACGTTCGGCACGTTCACGTCGACATCGGTATTCCCGCCGCCTCCGCCGCCGTTGAACAGGTCGCCGCCGAACAGGAACAAGGCTCCGACGATCAGCAGAACCACGATCACTGCGACGGCCCAACCAGCACCGCTGCCTCCGGTATTCACAACTGTTGGTCCTCTATCAGCCATGTTGTTTCTCCTTGTCGTACTTTCCTTCAACGCAAACCATCACAGAAGATTTAAGTTCCCTAAAGCTAGGTAAAAGGAGGACACGGCGACAACAGTTCCGACAAGGAAATCGGTGATCGCGTTCGCCTCGGAGACAACATTCGGATGGCGCAGGTTTGTCGCGAGATATCTACTTGAAGACACCTTCAAAGGTGCATTGCGTCATTAATCTCTCCGAGAAACCAGTGTCATCCTCATATATCGACGGGAAGAGGCAATAGTATATATCGGACCTTAGTCCCATGGATCCTGACAAAAGTCTTACGGCAGTTGCCGAAAACTTACCCGGCACATATCCCGGTGAACGCCATGGCGGATCTCGTCACCTGACGGCGGCCGATTCGGACTTAACCACCTGCGTTGGGTCAGGTTTTCTGCAGCGAGATCGGCTGCTTCACCGCTGCCAGATCAGGGCCGCGGACGAAGCGATACCGCGCTTCAATGAGGTTATAGATGCCGAAAGCAGCAATACCGGCAGCCACGGCGATGTACAGGATCGAGCCGAACGGCAGTTGTCGAAGCCACTCCAGGGCATCGCTCATGCTGCCAGCCTGTTCCGGGTCAACCCGGAATCCGGCATAGGCGAACAGGATGCCGATAATCACGAAGACAGCGCCACGCGCGACGAGGCCGTAAATGCAGATTGAGGTAAGGACGCGGTTCCGGTCGGGAATGCGGAGATATCGCTCGAACTTTCGTGTGAGGCCTTTGTACGCGGTGACGAGCCCACCGACGATGAAACCGATCCCGACCGCGATCGCCAGGTACGAGCCGAACGGCTTCGACATGATCCATTCCGCCAGCCCTTTCTCGCCAGATTCCTGGTTTCCACCCGCAAGAAATAGTGCATGTCCGAGGGAGTAGCCGGCGAGCCCAAGGTACACTACGGCGCTGCCGAACAGTGCACTGCGTACAGTGAGCCCCTTGCGATCGGATCCGTGGCCGTCACTATCCGCAAGGGACTGGGCCAATCTCCAGGCGACGAACCCGAGCAGGCCCATCCCGATCAATCCGACCCAGACCCGGCCGAAGGGCTGTCCGAGCAGCGTCAAGAGCGCTGACTTCATTTCGGGCCGACCGCCTGTCACTCCGGAGAAAAGAGCGAGTCCGGCAACGAGAAGGAACACGACACCACGGGCCGTGTAGCCTGCTTTCGCAAGTAGGCCGAAACGAAAACTTGACGGCATCGTGCTCTCCGCGCTCCAATTTACTTCGTCTACTAACGCACGACCTGCCGGAAGGTTGTCGCGGTTCGACCCAAGCTCTCGGCCGGCACAGACAGCACCCGTTACAAGATGTTTTCGATGCACGGGCCTGCCCGAACAGCCGCTTGTCCTCGGAATTCCAAGGGTGTTGCCGTGCGGCACTCCCCACCCTCTGTTCCTTGCCATCAACGTCTGAGACATGCCATCAATGTGAGACGCAAGCGGCCGCGAAGACTTCAGTGCAAGCAGGCATTGCAAGGCGCGCAGCAGAGGTGCGCTCGGGCGCATCTTCGTCAGACAGGCCACACACTTCAGGAGAACTCATGTTTGACCATGTCAAATTCGGCGTCAGCGACTACGCCGCGAGCAAAGCGTTCTTCCTCAAGGCACTCGAACCACTCGGCGTGACTGTCGTCTCGGAGGGTGTGCCGACGTACGGTGTCGAGCTTAGCCCGAAGGGCAAGGCTTCATTGTGCCTGTACCAAACCGAGGAGAAGCCGGCGCATCTCCACCTGGCGTTCACAGCCGAGAATCGCCAGCAAGTCGAAGCTTTCTATCGCGCGGCTCTCGAGGCGGGCGGCAAAGACAATGGCGCCCCTGGTCTGCGCCCGAACTACCACGCGAACTACTATGCAGCTTTCGTCATTGGTCCGGACGGGCACAACATCGAAGTCGTTTGCCACGAAGCTGATGCCTAATCCTGCCATCGAGAGGCATCGGCAGAAGGGCTTCGCCTAGCTGCCGGGTCTTTCTCGTTCGGTGTGCGCCCCGTTATACCCTCGCCCTGAACCTCAATACCTCCACTTAGGAGCGCGCTTTGCGTTGTGAAGCAACTCGCGAGCCGTGGCAAACCGGCCGAAGAGGCGGGTCAAGCGCCGTTTTTCGTCCTCGCACAAGTTTTGCCGTCGGCAAAACTCCGGCACTGACCACATTTTGGTTGCAGCCTCTGCTACTGCGGCTTGCGGCTGAATGCGCTCCATAGAAATCCTCCATCCCATGACGCGAGTCACACTACCAAAGTCTAATTTAGCTACAAATAAAATAAGACATGTGCTGAGGAGTTTTTTCGGCAGTTGGCTTTCGGGCAGTCGCTCAGTCCCAGCATCCGCCTGACCACCGAGGCTGCGAGGGGAGCACGGGCCGTCCCGCAAAAAGAGATAGAAGCGGGCTTTCAGCTTAAGTTGACTTGGTGGTCGCAACACACCTGCTCTAGCCCCTCAGGCGGTTGGCCGCTTTGCCGGCGGCGTCGCGGTCGTACCGTGCTGCTTGATGATGCGGCGCGCATCCGCAGCAGCGATGCCGTGTTTCCGCGCAAAGTAGTCAACTTCATACTTCCGGGTGCCGATACCAGTCGGCGGTCAGCTACCCTGGGTCTGCCGACAAAGTGCCATCACATCGCCTTTTCGAGTTCCGGCAGGACGTCGAAGAGATCGGCGACGAGGCCGTAGTCGGCGACCTGGAAGATCGGCGCTTCCTCGTCCTTGTTGATGGCGACGATCACCTTGCTGTCCTTCATGCCGGCGAGGTGCTGGATCGCGCCGGAAATGCCGCAGGCGATGTAGAGGTCGGGGGCGACCACCTTGCCGGTCTGGCCGACCTGCCAGTCGTTCGGCGCATAGCCGGCATCGACGGCGGCGCGCGAGGCGCCGACGGCGGCCCCGAGCTTGTCGGCAACCGGGAGGATGACTTCCTTGAACTTCTCCGAGGAGCCGAGCGCCCGGCCGCCGGAGATGATGATCTTCGCCGAGGTCAGTTCCGGCCTGTCGGAGGACGACAGCGCATCGGAAACATGGGCGGAAAGGCCGGGATTAGCCGCGGCGGCAACCGTCTCGACCGGGGCCGAGCCGCCGTCTTGAGCAGCGGCAAAGGAGGCGGTGCGCACGGTGATCACCTTCTTCGGCTCGCTCGTCTGCACCGTCTGGATGGCGTTGCCGGCATAGATCGGCCGTTTGAAGGTATCGGGCGCGACGACCTCGATGATCTCCGAAACCTGGGCGACGTCGAGAAGGGCTGCGACCCGTGGCATGACGTTCTTGCCGACCGACGTGGCGGCGGCAACGACGGTGTCGTAATTGCCGGCGAGCGAAACGATCAGCGCGGCCAGCGGCTCGGCGAGATTGTTGGCGAGCGAGGCGTCCTCGGCGACCAGCACCTTGGCGACGCCCGAAAGCT